>CAUJHQ010000090.1 GCA_963204815.1 Pseudomonadota bacterium
CGTTGCTGCCGTCGGTGAAGCGCGAGTACCCCTGGATCCCGAAGAAGACGAACGACGGGAAGATCAGCAGCACCATGATGCCGAGCACCACGCGCGAGTGATTGCGGACGAAATCGAACATCTGGAAAGCGAAGAAGGCGAACGGGTGTTCGCCTTCTCTTTCGGTTGGGCCGGGGCCGTGATTCTAGCCGGGCGGTCCGGGCAGCGCGCCGTGGCGCCGGTGGTGGTGGGTGCTGACGGGATCGAACCGCCGACCTACGCCTTGTAAGGGCGCCGCTCTGCCAGCTGAGCTAAGCACCCGCGTTCGGACCGATCAGTTGAGGTGGTCCTTCAGGGCCTTGCCCGGGCGGAACTTCGGCACCTTGGCGGCCTTGATCTTGATGGCAGCGCCGGTGCGCGGATTGCGGCCGGTTCGCGAGGCGCGCTTGGTCACCGCGAAGGTGCCGAAACCGACGATCGAGACACTGCCGTTCTTCTTCAGCGTGGTCTTCACGCCACCGATCAGGGCCTCCAGTGCACGCGTGGCGGCGGCCTTGGAGATGTCGGCCTGCTTGGCGATGTGTTCGATCAGTTCCGTCTTGTTCACGTGGGTACCCCCTCTGGGTTGTATCGAAGATTCGGTGGATTGAAGCGGGTCGCGAGCCGCGTTGCCATGCACGCCGGGCCGGGCGAAAAACCATTACAGCCGGGGCCCCGGAGAGTGTCAAGGGTCGCCGGGATTCTATTCTTGACCTGGCTCAGCGCCGCGTGCGGGAAGACGCACAAGGGCGCGCGTGCTTCCCCCGTTGACAAGCGCAGAAGCGGCGCGTCACCCGGCGGCCACGGCCTGCGCCAGCGCGTCGCCGAGGTCGCGCGTGCCGGCGCTGCCGCCGAGGTCCGGCGTGCGCGGCGCGGCCGGGTCGGCGAGCACCTTCTCGATCGCCGCCAGCACCGCGTCGTGCGCTTCGCGGTGGCCCAGGAAGTCCAGCATCATCGCCACCGACCACACCTGGCCGATCGGGTTCGCGACCCCCTTGCCGGCGATGTCCGGCGCCGAGCCGTGCACGGGCTCGAAGAGCGACGGCCACTGGCGCGTCGGGTTCAGGTTGGCCGACGGCGCGATGCCGATGGTGCCGGTGCACGCGGGGCCCAGGTCGGAGAGGATGTCGCCGAACAGGTTGCTCGCGACGACGACGTCGAAGAGCTGCGGCCGCTGCACGAACCAGGCGGTGAGGATGTCGATGTGGAAGCGGTCGACCGACACCTCCGGATACGCCTTTGACATCGCGGCGACGCGTTCGTCCCAGTAGGGCATCGTGATCGAGATGCCGTTGCTCTTCGTGGCCGACGTGAGCTTGCGGCGCGGCCGGCGCTGCGCCAGGTCGAACGCGAACTTCAGCACGCGGTCGACGCCGATGCGCGACATCACCGTCTGCTGCATCACGATCTCGCGCTCGCTGCCCTCGAACATGCGGCCGCCGACGTTGCTGTACTCGCCCTCGGTGTTCTCGCGCACGATCCACATGTCGATGGCGCCGGGCGCGAGCGGCTGGCCATGGCGGTCGACCAGCGGCGAGCGGATGCCGGGCATCAGGCGCGCCGGGCGCAGGTTGATGTACTGGTCGAAGTCGCGCCGGAACTTCAGCAGCGAGCCCCACAGCGAGATGTGGTCCGGCACCGTGGCCGGCCAGCCGACCGCGCCGAACAGGATGGCCTCGTGGCCGCCGATGCGGTCCTTCCAGTCGGAAGGCATCATCTCGCCGTGCTTCGCGAAGTAGGCGCAGTTCGCGAAGTCGAATTCGTCGACCTGGAGGTCGATGCCGAAGCGGCGCGCCGCGGCGTCGAGCGTGCGCAGGCCTTCGGGCATCACTTCCTGGCCGATGCCGTCTCCGGCGATGACGGCAATGCGGTGGGTCGTCATGATTTCTCCTCGAGGAAACCGAAGATCTCGTCGCACAGCGCGTCCGGAGCCTCTTCGGCGATGTAGTGGCCGCACGGCAGCGCGCGGCCGGTGAAACGGTCGGCGGCGGCGCGCCACAGCGCCGGCACGTCGAAGCAGCGGCCGACCGCGCCCTCGGCGCCCCACAGCACGCGCAGCGGCATCGCGAGCCGGCGGCCGGCGGCGCGGTCGGCGCGGTCGTGCTCGAGGTCGATCGTGGCGGACGCACGGTAGTCCTCGCAGATCGCCGCCGCGCTGCCGGGCATGCAGATGCAGCGTTCGTACTCGGCCAGTGCCTCGGGCGCGAAGGCGGCCAGGCCGGCATGGCGGCGCCCCATGACGTCTCGAAGGTAGGCCACCGGATCGGCCTCGATCAGGCGTTCGGGCAGCGGCGCCGGCTGGATCAGGAAGAACCAGTGCCAGTAGGCGCGCGCGAAGGCGTCGGACGTGCCTTCGTACATCGCCAGCGTCGGCGCGATGTCCAGCAGCATCATCCGCGCCACCGCGCCCGGGTGGTCCAGCGCCAGCCGGTGGGCAACCCGCGCGCCGCGGTCGTGGGCGCAGACGGCGAAGCGCTCGAAGCCCAGCGTGCGCATCAGGCCGAGTGCGTCGAGCGCCATCGTGCGCTTGCCGTAGGCGGCGTGGTCGGCGTCGGGTGGCACGCGTTCGGAGTCGCCATAACCGCGCAAGTCGGTGGAGACGACCGTGAAGCGTGACGCCAGCCGCGGTGCCACGCGGTGCCACATCGCGCTGGTCTGGGGGTGGCCGTGCAGGAGCAGCAGCGGCGGCCCCGAGCCGCCGACGCGCGCGTGCAGGCGCGCGCCGTTCGGCGTGCACGCCATCGAGCGGAAGCTCGCCATCACCTTTCGCGCACCACCAGGCTGACGCCGACCGCGGTGACGGCCACGCCGAGCAGCACGCGCATGCCGAGCGCCTCGCCGAACAGCCACCACGCCAGCACCGCGGTGCACGGCGGCACCAGGTACATCAGGCTCGTGACGCGGGTGGCGGCGCCGCGCTGGATCAGCAGGTACAGCAGCGAACTGCCGCCGAGCGTCAGCGCCAGCACCGACCACGCCATGGCGCCGATGAGGTGCGGGTGCCAGTCCATGCCGCCCGGCTCCAGCAGCGCCAGCGGCGCGCTGACCGCGAATGCGGCGGCGAGTTGCACCGTGTTGGCCGTGCGCACGTCGCAGGGCTGCACGAAGCGCTTCTGGTACAGCGTGCCGGCCGTGATCGACAGCAGCGCCAGCACGGCGAGCGAGAAGTTGAGCGCCGTGACCTCGCCGACCCCCAGCTTGTGCCACACGACGAGCACGAGGCCGCCGAGGCCGAGCGCCAGCCCGAGCCACTGGCGCGGGCTCACGCGGTGCTGCGTGCCGGCGCTGAGCCACATCGCGGTGAGCACCGGCTGCAAGCCGACGACGAGCGCGGCGGTGCCCGCGCCCAGGCCGCCCTTCACCGCCGCCCACACGCCGCCCAGGTAGCCGGCGTGCATCAGCACGCCCGTCACCGCCAGGTGCGCCCAGGCGGCGCGGCCGCGCGGCCAGGCCGCACCGGAGAGCCGGATCCAGACCGCGAACGCGGCGACCGAGAACGCGTAGCGCCACGACAGGAAGGTGAGCGGCGGCGCGTGCGGCATGCCGAAGCGCGCGACGACGAAGCCGGTGCTCCAGATCAGCACGAAGACGGCAGGCATGGCGCGCAGCAGCGCGTCGCGCTGCGCGCTCTCGGCAGCGGCGGTCATTTGACCTTGGCGCGGATCTCGGGGATCGCCTTGCGCAGGTAGTACACCATCGACCACACCGTGAGCACGGCAGCCAGCAGCAGCAGCCAGCCGCCCCACAGCCGCGTGTCGATGACGCCGAACAGGCGGCCGTCGTACAGCAGGAACGGGATCGCCGTCATCTGCGCCACGGTCTTCGCCTTGCCGAGCATGTGCACGGCCACGCTGCGCGACGCGCCGATCTGCGCCATCCATTCGCGCAGCGCCGAGATCGCGATCTCGCGGCCGATGATCACCAGCGAGACGAAGACGTCGGCGCGCTGCAGGTGCACCAGCACGAGCAGCGAGGCGCAGACGAGGAACTTGTCGGCGACCGGGTCGAGGAAGGCGCCGAACGCCGAGGTCTGGTTCAGCTTGCGTGCCAGCCAGCCGTCGAGCCAGTCGGTCAGCGCGAAGAAGACGAACAACACGGTCGCCAGCAGGTTGCGGGCGCCACCGTCCAGCGGCATCGAATACGCGCCGATGATCAGCGGGATCGCGAGGATGCGCGCCCAGGTCAGCAGCGTGGGGACCGTGAAGAACATCGGCCGATTGTGCCGAAGATCGCCGCGGCCCCCGCTGCGGGGCTCAGTTGTCGAGCGTGCGCGGCTTGAACTTCTCGTTGTCGTTGAACAGGAAGGTCTCGACGAACTGCCACGGGCGCGGCAGCTTGCTCACGTCGCCATAGGGTGCGGCGCGGTAGATCGCGTCGATCGCGAGCTTGGTCGTGTGCTTGGCCTGGCTGGGCTCGCGTAGCACGTTGACGGCCTTCACGCTGCCGTCGGCGTTCAGCTCGACCTGGATCACCGGCGCGGCCAGCAATTGCGGCTGCGGCTTGCCGGTGTGGCTGCCGGCCGGCGTGCCGGCGACCATGCGGCGCGCGGCCTGGCGCTTGAACTCGTCCCAGTTGCGCGACACGGTGGGCGCCGGCAACGCGGCGCGCGCCGGGCCCGCGGGCGCCGCGGCGGCGGGTGCCGGCGCCGGGGCCGGCGCTGGAGCCGGTGCCGGGGCGGGCGCCCGCGCGGGCGCCGGGGCCGGTGCGGCCGGGGCGGGCGCCGGGGCCGGCGCCGTCGCCTGCTGCGCACAGCCGGCGACGACCGCCAACGCCGCGAGCGACAGCCACAGCCGCTGTCGCGCGGCCGCGGGGACGCCGACGGCGTCAATGCAATGCGCGGTAGATTTCTTCTGCAAGTTCACGCGATATTCCCTCCACACTGGCCAGGTCCTCGACGCCCGCGGCGGCCACCCCGCGAACGCCACCAAATCTCTGCAGCAGCCGCGCCCGCTTGCGCGGCCCGACGCCCGGGATGTCCTCGAGCTTGCTCGAACCGGTGCGCACGCTGGCGCGCTTGGCGCGCATGCCGGTGATGGCGAAGCGGTGCGCTTCGTCGCGGATCTGCGCCACCAGCATCAGCGCCGCCGAGTCGTGGCCGAGATAGACCTTCTCGCGCCCGTCGGCGAACACCAGTTCCTCCAGCCCGACCTTGCGCCCCTCCCCCTTCTCGACGCCGACGATCAGCGCCAGGTCCAATCCGAGTTCCTCGAAGACTTCGCGCGCCATCGCCACCTGGCCGCGTCCGCCGTCCACGAGCACCAGGTCGGGCAGGCGCGCGGCGCCCTTCTTCGCGGGTGCGGGTTCTCCCTCGGGGGCCGGCTCCGCGGTCACCTCGGCCAGTTTGGCATAGCGCCGCATCAGCACCTGGCGCATCGCCGCGTAATCGTCCCCACCTTTGACGCCTTCGATGTTGAAGCGGCGGTACTGGCCGCTCTGCATCGCGTGCTGCTCGTAGACGACGCACGAGGCCTGCGTCGCCTCGCCCGCCGTGTGGCTGATGTCGAAGCACTCGATGCGCAGCGTGTCGGGGTCGGCGATGTCCAGGTCGAGTGCCTCGACGAGTGCGCGCGTGCGCTCGCGCTGCGAGCCTTCCTCGGCCAGCAGGCGCGCGAGCGCGAGCTCGGCGCCCTTCTCGGCCATGTCGAGCCAGATGCGCTTCTGCTCGCGCGGCTGGTGCACCACGCGCACGCGCTGGTTCGCGGCCTCGCCGAGGGCGTCGATCAGCGCCGCGTCGACGACATGGCTGACGACCAGCTGCGACGGCACCGCCTGGCCGACGTAGTGCTGGGCGATGAAGGCCTCGAGCACCGCGGTCTCGGGGCCGATCGCCGCCTGAGCCTCGGCGCGCTCGTCGGCCTCCTCGGCCGACATCGCGGCACCATCGTCGACGTGCGTCGGGAAGTACGCGCGGTCGCCCAGGTGGCGGCTGCCGCGCACCATCGCGAGGTTCACGCAGGCGCGGCCACCGGCCACCTTCACGGCCAGGATGTCGACGTCGCGGTCGCCGGCCGACAGGCTGCTCGCGTCCACGCTCTGCTGGTGCAGCACGCGCGACAACGAGCCGATGCGGTCGCGGACGGCCGCCGCCTTCTCGAATTCGAGCGCCTCGGCGAACGCCATCATCTGCGCCTGCAGGTCGGCCACGACCTCCTGCTCGTCGCCGAGCAGGAAGCGCTCGGCATCGCGCACGTCGCGCGCGTAGTCCGCGGGCGAGACGAAGCCGACGCAGGGCGCCGAGCAACGCTGGATCTGGTAGAGCAGGCAGGGCCGCGTGCGGTGGCTGTAGACCGTGTCCTCGCATGTGCGCAGGCGGAACACCTTCTGGATCAGCTGGATCGTGTTCTTCACTGCCCACGCGTTCGGGTAAGGCCCGAAGTAGCGGTGCTTGCGGTCGACGGCGCCGCGGAAGTACGCCACGCGCGCGCAGGTGGCCGCCGACAACGCGGTGGCGCCGTCGGCGGGGCGCGTGCCGGTGATCTTCAGGTAGGGGTAGCTCTTGTCGTCGCGGAACAGGATGTTGAACTTCGGGTTCAACGTCTTGATCAGGTTGTTCTCGAGCAGCAGCGCCTCGGCCTCGGTGCGCACCACCGTGGTCTCCAGGCGCGCGATGCGGCCGACCATCGCGCCGATGCGCGTGCCGCCGTGGTCCTTGTGGAAGTAGCTCGAGACGCGCTTCTTCAGGTTGCGCGCCTTGCCCACGTAGAGCACGCCGCCGGCGGCGTCGAAGTAGCGGTACACGCCGGGCAGGCCGGGCAGCGCCGCCACCTCGGCAAGCAGGCGTTCGCGGTCGCTGGCGGGGGGCGGCGGGGGGCCGGTCTCGGGCGCGTTCATCGGGGGCGGATTGTCGCCGCTTCGATAATGCGCCGATGCGCTGGGATGTCTTCTGCCGCGTGATCGACAACCTCGGCGACGTGGGCGTGTGCTGGCGCCTGGCGCGCGACCTCGCCGCACGCGGAGACACGGTGCGGCTGTGGATCGACGACGCGTCGGCGCTGGCGTGGATGGCGCCCGGCGGCGCCACCGGCGTCGAGGTCGGTGCCTTCGACGCCGCCGGCGATCCGGGCGAGGTCGTCGTCGAAGCCTTCGGCTGCGACCCGCCGCCGGCCTTCGTGGCGCGCATGGCGGCGCGGCGGCCGGTGTGGATCAACCTCGAGTACCTGAGTGCCGAGGACTACGTCGAGCGTTCGCACCGGCTGCCGTCGCCGCAGCGCGACGGCCAGACCAAGTGGTTCTTCTACCCCGGCTTCAGCGAACGCACCGGCGGCCTGCTGCGCGAGCCGGGCCTCTTGGCCGAACGCGCCGCCTTCGACCGTGACGCGTGGCTGGCCGCGCACGGCCTGGTGCCGGCGGCAGGCGAACGCGTGGTCACGCTGTTCTGCTACGACAACCCGGCCGTGCCGGCGCTGCTGGCGGCGCTGGCCCAGCGGCCGACGCTGCTGCTGCTGACGCCCGGGCCGGCGCAACGCCAGGTGACGTCGGCCCCGGCCGGCGTGCGCACGGCGGCCCTGCCCTGGCTGCCGCAGCCCGAGTTCGACCGCCTGCTGTGGGCCAGCGACCTGAACTTCGTGCGCGGCGAGGATTCGCTGGTGCGCGCCATCTGGGCCGGCATGCCGTTCGTCTGGCAGGCCTATCCGCAGGACGACGGCGTGCACGCGCTGAAGCTCGACGCGCTGCTCGCGCGCATGGCCGCGCCGGGCGACGTGGCCGCGATGTGGCGGGCCTGGAACGGCACGGCGGCGCCTGGCACCGGCTGGCCGGCCTGGCCCGACGCCGCCGGCTGGCAGGCCGCGGCGCGCGAATTCCGCGCTGAGCTGGCGGCGCTGCCCGACCTGGGCAACGCCTTGCGCGAGTTCGCGCGCCGCAAGATGCAGGAAAACCCGCCCTCCGGCTGGTAGAATTGCGGGCTTTGCGCAACGCGCAGCCCCACTTCAGCTCTCGGACACGACCATGAAACTCGCCCAGGAAATTCGCGCCGGCAACGTCATCATGCAGGGCAAGGACCCCATGGTCGTGCTGAAGACGGAATACAGCCGCGGCGGCCGCGGCGCCGCCACCGTGCGCATCAAGATGAAGAACCTGCTGAACAACGCAGGGGCCGAGCTGGTCTTCAAGGCCGACGACAAGATGGACCAGATCATCCTCGACAAGAAGGAGTGCACCTACTCCTACTTTGCCGACCCGATGTACGTGTTCATGGACACCGAGTACAACCAGTACGAGGTCGAGGCCGAGAACATGGGCGACGCCATCCAGTACCTGGAAGACGGCATGCAGGTCGAAGTGACCTTCTACGACGGCAAGGCGATCTCGGTCGAGATGCCGACCACCGTGGTGCGCGAGATCGAGACCGATCCCGCCGTCAAGGGCGACACCTCGGGCAAGGTGCTGAAGCCGGCCAAGCTGAAGGGCACGGGCTTCGTGATCAGCGTGCCGATCTTCGTCGAGAACGGCGACAAGGTCGAGATCGACACCCGCACGCACGAATATCGCAAGCGGGTCTGAAGCACCGACGCGTTCAGCCGCCAGGGCACCTCCGGGTGCCCTTTGCATTTGTGGGCATCATCGAGGCCATGTCGTTCGACTTCGACACCGCCGTCAGCGCACCCTTCCGCATGCAGCCCGGGCTGCGCAAGCTCTCGCCCGGCACGCCACAGCTCACGCCGGCCGCGCCGGGCTCGCGCCACCAGCGCGAGAAGCTCGCGGTGCTGTCGGCCTTCGGGCCGCAGGCGCTGCTGAAGGCGCCGGGCTTCGACGAGCGCACCGCGCTGTACGCACTGGCCGCGCACGCCGCCGCCGAGCACCCGCTGCACTTCGCGTGGGACGGCCGGCGCGCCCACGCGAAGACGCTCGGCGCCGCCGTGGCCGATGGCGAGGTCGAGCAGGTGCAGGCCGGCGTCTTCGGGCTCGGCGACGAGGTCGCACGCTGCCTGCGTGGCCTGGCGCCCGAATGTCGCCTCGCCGGCCTGCTGTCGCTGGCCTTCGCCGAGGACTTCGCGGCCGTCGACGGCGAGACCGGCCACATCCCCTGGCTGGCGGTGGCGCTGCCGTCGAGCTGGGCGCCCGAAGAGAAGGTCGGCCGCCCGTTCGGCGAGGTGCACGCACCGGTGGCCGACAACCGCCTCGTCGTCGGCGCCGCCGCCGCGCTGACGCGCCTGGTGACGGGCGACGAGCGCTGGGAGCGCTTCGTCTGGAACGTCACGCCGCAGCCGCGCCTGCATGCACACCCGGCACGCATCGACCCACGGCGCTGGGGTGTCGCCGGCATCGAGCGCGCGTGGTGGCGCACCGAGCGGCAGACCTTCATCCCGGTGCCGGCGGCGCGCCAGGCGGTGTTCACGATCCTCGTCGACGTGCAGCCGCTCGCGGCCGCCATCGACAGCGCGGCCCGCGCCGCGCGCCTGCACGAGGCCATTGCGTCGATGTCGCCGGCCGTGCTGGACTATCGCGGCCTCGCGCCGGTGCGCGACGCGCTGCTGGCCTGGCTGGCCGCACGGCGGTGAAGTCGCAGCCGATCACGCCGGCACGCATCGAGTTCGGCGAGGTGCCGGCGGCGCCGGACTTCGGCGACGTGTACCACCCGCACGTCGGCGCGCTGGCGCAGGCACGCCACGTCTTCCTGCGCGGCAACGGCCTGCCCGAACGCTGGCGCGGACGCGACCGCTTCGTCATGCTGGAGACCGGCTTCGGCCTGGGCAACAACTTCATCGCCGCCTGGGACGCCTGGCGCAGCGACGCGGCGCGCTGCCGCCAGCTCGTCTTCGCCAGCATCGAGCGCCACCCGCCGACGCACGCCGACCTCGTGCGCGCGCACGCCGCGAGCACGCTGCCGGCGCTGGCCGGCGCGCTCGCGTCGGCCTGGCCGCCGCTCGTGCACGGCCTGCACACGATCGACTTCGAGCATGGCCGCGTGCGCCTGCTGCTGGCCTTCGGCGACGTCGCCGCGTGGCTGCCCGAACTGGCGCTCCAGGCCGACGCGATCCTGCTCGATGGCTTCGCGCCGGCGCGCAACCCGGCGATGTGGGAGGCGCACGTGCTCAAGGCCGTCGGCCGGCGCGCCGCGCCCGGCGCCACCGCCGCCACCTGGAGCGTCGCGCGCGAACTGCGCGAGGGCCTGGCCAGCGCCGGCTTCGAGGTCGGGCGCGCACCCGGCATCGGCGGCAAGCGCGAGATCACAGTCGCGCGCCACGCACCGCGCTTCACGCCGCCCGGGCCGCCGGCGCCCACGCAGCGCGAGGCGGCCGTCATCGGCGCCGGTCTGGCCGGCGCTGCCATCGCGCGCGCGCTCGCCGACGAAGGCTGGGAAGTCACCGTGCTCGACCGCCAGCCGGCGCCGGCGCTCGAAACCTCGGGCAACGCCGGCGGGCTGTTCCACGGCACCGTGCACGCCGACGACGGCCCGCACGCGCGCTGGCTGCGTGCCGCGGCGCTGCACGCGCAGCGCACGATCGCGCCGCTCGTCGCCGCCGGCCTGCCGGGCCAGGTGCAAGGCCTGCTGCGCCTGGGCGGGCGCGACGGCGACGGCCTGCGCCGCCTGGTCGAGCGCCAGCACCTGCCGGCCGACTGGGTGCAGGTGCTGGACCCGGCGGCCGCATCGGCGCTCGCCGGCGTGCCGATCGCCGAGGCCTCGTGGTGCTTTCCGGGCGGCGGCTGGGTATCACCCGCGGCGCTGGCGCGGCACTGGCTGGACGGCCTGCGCTTGCGCGGCGGCGTCGCCGTCGATCGCCTCGAACGCGCGGACAGTGCGTGGCGCCTGCTCGACGCCGACGGCCGCACGCTGCACACCACCCCGGTGGTCGTGCTCGCGAACGCGGCCGATGCGCTGCGGCTGGCGGCGCCGTTCGGCTACAGCGCGCCCGTGCGCCGCGTGCGCGGCCAGGTGACGGCATGGCGCGACGGCGCCACCGCGCTCGCGCGGCCGATCGCCGGCGACGGCTACGCCCTGCCGCTGCCAGGCGGTGGCCTGCTCTGCGGCGCCACCAGCCAGCCCGGTGACGAAGACCCCGCGCTGCGCGACGCCGACCACCAGCACAACCTGCAACGCCTGCAGCGCCTGACCGGCCTCGCCCGGCCAGCCGGTGCCGCGCTCGAAGGCCGCGTCGGCTGGCGCCTGCAGACCGACGACCGCCTGCCGATCGCCGGCGCGCTGCCCGACCTGCGCGCGCATGCCGACGGCGCACGGCGCTGGCCGCGCATCGAAGGCCTATGGCTGGGAACGGCACTCGGCGGGCGCGGCATCACGCTCGCGCCCTTGCTGGGCCGGCTGGTCGCGGCGCAGATCGCGCACGCGCCGCTGCCGCTGGAGCGCAGCCTCGTCGACGCGGTCGACCCGGCGCGCTGGGCGCTGCGCGTCGCGCGCCGCGCCACGAACCTCTGATTCAGGGCTGGGGCGTGCCCGGCTCCGGGGCCGGTGCGACCGGCGCGTCGGCGCCGTCTTCGGCCGGCGCGGCATCGCGCGCATCGGGGTTCGCCTTGCGCGCCGCCTTCTCTTCCTTCTTCTTCTTCTTGGCGAGCTCGCGCTGGCGCTTCTCGAACGAGTAATTGGGCTTGGCCATGCGGTTCCTCGAAGTCGGTTCGGGACATTATCGCCCCCGTCGGCGGCGGCGCCGTGGCCGGAAGCCGCAAACCAGCGCCGTCTCAGAAGTCGATCGTTCGCACGCCGGACGGCGTGCCGAGCAGGCAGACGTCGGCCCGGTGGCGGGCGAAGATGCCGACCGTGACGACGCCGGGCCACTGGTTGACCTCGGCCTCCAACGCGACCGGGTCGGCGATGACGAGGCCGCGCACGTCCAGGATCGGATGGCCGTTGTCGGTGAGCACGCCGGGACGCAGCGTCGCGCTGCCGCCCTGTTCGGCGAAGCGGCGCGCGACCTGCGCCGCCGCCATCGCGATCACCTCCACCGGCAGCGGGTAGGCGCCCAGGGTCTTCACGAGCTTCGATTCGTCGGCGATGCAGACGAAGCGCTCGGCGAGGTCGGCGACGATCTTCTCGCGCGTGAGCGCCGCGCCGCCGCCCTTGATCATGTGGCCGCGGCCGTCGATCTCGTCGGCGCCGTCGACGTAGACCGGCAGGCCCTGCACGTCCTGCGAGTCGAACACCGGAATGCCGTAGCGGCGCAGCCGCTCGGTGCTCGCCACGCTGCTGGACACGGCGCCGGCGATGCGGTCCTTCATCGTCGCCAGCGCGTCGATGAAGTGGTTGACGGTGGACCCGGTGCCCACCCCGACCACGCTGCCGGGCACCACGTGCTGCAGCGCCGCCCGCCCGACCAGGGCCTTCAGTTCGTCTTGCGTCATGGCGCCGATTATCGGGCTGCGCCCGCGCGGGCCGCGGGGCCGGGCTGCGACAATCCCCGCCCATGTTGACGCTGCCCTACGGACTCGCCCGCCCCTTCCTCTTCGGCCTCGACCCCGAGCAGGCCCACGAGCTCACGCTGGGCAGCATCGCGAAGCTGCAGAACACGCCGGCCATGTGCCTGTGGCAGCAGCCGCGCGTGGCCGACCCCGTCAGCGTGGCGGGGCTGAAGTTCCCGAACCGCGTCGGCCTGGCCGCCGGCCTGGACAAGAACGGCCGCTGCATCGACGGCCTGGGCGCGATGGGCTTCGGCTTCATCGAGGTCGGCACGGTGACGCCGAAGGCGCAGCCCGGCAATCCGAAGCCGCGCATGTTCCGCCTGCCGGCCGCCGACGCGCTGATCAACCGCCTGGGCTTCAACAACGAGGGCCTCGACGCCTTCGTCGCCAACGTGCAGCGCGCACGCAGCTTTCGCGCCGCCGGCGGCGTGCTCGGCCTGAACATCGGCAAGAACGCCGCGACGCCGATCGAGCACGCGGTGGACGACTACCTGATCGGACTCGAAGGCGTGTTCCCGCACGCCGACTACGTCACCGTCAACATCAGCAGCCCGAACACGAAGAACCTGCGCGCGCTGCAGAGCGACGAGGCACTCGACGCCCTGCTCGCCGCGCTGCAGGAACGCCGCCAGTCGCTGCAACGCGCGCAACGCCGCACGGTGCCGATGTTCGTGAAGATCGCGCCCGACCTCGACGAGGCGCAGGTCGGTGTCATCGCGGCCACGCTGCGCAAGAACGGCATCGACGGCGTCATCGCCACCAACACCACCGTCGCGCGCGACGCCGTGCAGGGCCTGCCGCACGGCGCGGAGGCCGGCGGCCTGAGCGGCCGGCCGGTGTTCGAGCCGAGCAACCGCGTCATCGGCCTGCTGCGTGCGGCGCTGGGGCCGGGCTATCCGATCATCGGCGTCGGCGGCGTGATGAGCGGCACCGACGCGAAGGCCAAGATCGCCGCCGGCGCCGACCTGGTGCAGGTCTACACCGGCCTCATCTACCGCGGGCCGGCGCTGGTGACCGAAGCCGCGCGGGCGCTCGCCGCGCGCGGCTGAAGGCTCCGCCGCCTACTGCAGCGGCACGCCGGTCTTGGCCTGCAGTTCCTCGCGCGTCACGCCGGGCGCCATCTCGACGACCTTCAGGCCGTGCGGCGTGACGTCGAGCACCGCGAGGTCGGTGATGATGCGGTCGACCACGCCCACTCCGGTGAGCGGGAGCGTGCAGGCCGGCAGGATCTTCAGGTCGATGCCGCCGTCCTTCTTCTTGGCCACGTGCTCCATCAGCACGACGACGCTCTTGACGCCGGCGACGAGGTCCATCGCCCCGCCCATGCCCTTGACCATCTTGCCGGGGATCATCCAGTTCGCGAGGTCGCCCTTCTCGCTGACCTGCATGGCGCCGAGGATGCTGAGGTTGATCTTGCCGCCGCGGATCATCGCGAAGCTGTCGTGGCTGCCGAAGATGCTGCTGCCGGGCAGCGTGGTCACGGTCTGCTTGCCGGCGTTGATGAGGTCGGCGTCGACCTCGGCGTCGTCGGGGAACGGGCCGATGCCGAGCATGCCGTTCTCGCTCTGCAGCCAGACCTCGATGTCGGGTGCAACGAAGTTGGCCACCAGCGTCGGCAGGCCGATGCCGAGGTTGACGTAGAAGCCGTCCTGCAGTTCCTTGGCCGCGCGCGCGGCCATCTGATCGTGGGTCCAGGGCATGGTCAGGCTCCCTTCGGGTTCTGCTTGGTCGTGCGCTTTTCGATGCGCTTCTCGGGCGTGGCATTCAGCACGATGCGGTGCACGTAGATGCCCGGCAGGTGGATCGCGTCGGGATCGAAGGTGCCGGTGTCAACGATCTCCTCGACCTCGACGACGCTGATCCGGCCGGCCATGATCACCGCCGGATTGAAGTTGCGCGCGGTGCGGCGGAAGATCAGGTTGCCGCTCTTGTCGGCCTTCCAGGCCTTGCCGAGCGACACGTCGGGCGTCAGGCTGCGTTCCATCACGTAGGTGTGGCCGTCGAACTCGCGCGTCTCCTTGCCTTCGGCCACCAGCGTGCCGACGCCGGTGCGCGTGTAGAAGGCCGGGATGCCGGCGCCGCCGGCGCGCAGCTTCTCGGCCAGCGTGCCCTGCGGCGTGAACTCGAGCTCGAGTTCGCCG
This sequence comes from Pseudomonadota bacterium, assembly GCA_963204815.1. Taxonomy (GTDB): domain Bacteria; phylum Pseudomonadota; class Gammaproteobacteria; order Burkholderiales; family Burkholderiaceae_C; genus Rubrivivax. Next base: position 14,511 of record CAUJHQ010000090.1, read on the forward strand.
GCCAGGTACTGGCGCTCGAACTCCTTGTTCTCGCCGACGTAGCTGGAGATCATCTTCTTGATCTGGCGCGTTTCCAGCAGCTGGCCGAGGCCGAAGCCGTCGACGCCCGCGTTGTTGGAGATGGCGGTGAGGTTCTTTGCGCCGCTGTCGCGCAGCGCCGCGATCAGCGCCTCGGGAATGCCGCACAGGCCGAAGCCGCCGACGGCCAGCAGCTGGCCGTCGTGGACGATGCCTTCGAGCGCGGCCTTCGCACTCGGGTAGAGCTTCTTCATGGGACATTTGCCTCCAGTCGACAGCCGCGCAGCGTACTACGTATGGCTTTACGTAGGCGTTACGTAGAATCAATTACGGGCCAACGAGAACGGGCCGCCACCGGAGCACGCCATGGAGACCGAGTCCTTCGCTGACATCGAGATGCTGCAGGCCGCCCTCGGGCACGTCTTCGCCGAGTGGGTGCGCGAGCTCGACCTGCGCGTGCTCGAAGCGCGCGCCGGCGAGGTCACGCTGGTGCTGCCGGTGACGCGCAAGCACGTGCACGAAGGCGGTGTGCTCTGCGGCCAGACCATGATGGCCGCCGCCGACACCGCGATGGTGCTGGCGGTGATGACCCGGCTCGGCGGCTTCAAGCCCATGACCACCGTGCAGCTGCAGACCAGCTTCCTGCGCCCGGTGGCCGGCAGCAGCGGCGCCGCGCGCGTGGTGGCGCGCGTGCTGCGCATGGGCAAGAACCTCGTCTTCGGCGAGGTGCAGGTGCTGAACGCCGACGACGAACTCGCCGCCCACGCCACCACCACCTACGCCCTGCTCTGATGGCCGGCCCGCCGGCGCTGGACTACCGCACCGCCTTCGACCAGGCGCCGATCGGCCTGGTGCTGTCGCGCCACCGCCTGATGATCGACTGCAGCCGCGAGCTGCTCGCCATGTTCGCCGCCACGCGCGAGCAGCTCGTCGGCCAGTCCTTCGAGGTGCTGTACCCCTCGAGCGACGAGTTCCAGCGCACCGGCGAGCGCATCGTCGCCAGCCTCGACAAGAAGGGCCGCTACGCCGACGAGCGCGTGATGCGGCGCATGAACGGCGAGCTCTTCTGGTGCCACGTCAGCGGCCGCGCGCTCGACCCCGCCGAGCCGCACGCCGCCGGCATCTGGGCCTTCGAGGACCTGTCGTCGCGGCGCGCGCTGAAGGTCGACTTCACGGCGCGCGAGCGCGAGATCGCCGCGCTGCTGATCGAAGGCCTCACCAGCAAGCTGATCGGCAAGCGCCTGGCGATCAGCCCGCGCACGGTCGACGTCTACCGCGCCCGCCTGATGCGCAAGACCGGCGCGGCGACGACGCCGGAACTCGTCAACAAACTGCTCACCGGCTGAAAGGTCCATCGACATGATCGTGCTCCACCACCTGGAGAACTCGCGCTCGCAGCGCGTGCTGTGGCTGCTCGAGGAACTGGGCCTGCCGTACGAAGTGAAGAAGTACAAGCGCGACCGCAAGACGATGCTCGCGCCGCCGGAACTGCGCGCCGTGCACCCGCTGGGCAAGAGCCCGGTGATCACCGACGGGAAGATCACCGTGGCCGAATCCGGCGCGATCCTCGAGTACCTGCTCGACACCCACGGCCAGGGCCGCCTGCGCCCCGCCGCCGGCACGGCGGAACGGCGCCAGTTCACTTACTGGCTGCACTTCGCGGAAGGCAGCGCGATGCCGCCGCTGCTGATGACGCTGGTGTTCGACCAGGTGAAGGCGAAGTCGCCGCTGATCGTGAAGCCCATCGCGAAGGGCATCGCCGACCAGGTCGGCCGCATGTTCCTGCGGCCCAACCTGGACGCGCAGATGAACTTCATGGAAGCCGAGCTGGGCACGCGCCCGTGGTTCGCCGGCGCCGAGTTCAGCGCCGCCGACGTGCAGATGAGCTTCCCGCTCGAAGCCGCCGCCGCGCGCGGCGTGCTCGACGCCCGCCACCCGAAGCTGCAGGACTGGCTGGAGCGCATCCACGCGCGCCCGGCCTACCACCGCGCGCTCGAAAAGGGTGGGCCCTACGGCGTGATGAGCTGAGCGCCGCGCACCCGGCTCAGGTGAGCAGCGCGCGGAACCAGTCCGGCATCGGCTTGCTCTTCTTGGCCGCGTAGTCGGTCCACACCGTGGTCGCGCCACCGTTGGCGTACACCACGCCGGGTTCGTCGGTGCGTTCCAGCGTGAGCCAGGTGTCGAAGCTGCTGCGGCCGATGTCGCTCACGTAGAGGCGCGCCCGCACGTCGCCCGGGAACTCGAGCTGGCGGATGAAGTTGCAGAAGGCGTTGACGATGATCACGCCCTCGCCCGCGAGCCCGCTCATGCCGGTCTTGCTGAAGAACCAGTCGAGCCGCACGACCTCGAAGTAGCGGAAGTAGATCGTGTTGTTGACGTGGCCCATCGCGTCCATGTCGCCCCATCGGATGGGCACGACCATGTCGTGGACGAGCTTCTTCTGTTCGGGCAGTTCGAATCGCATGCGGTGTTCTTCAGGACATGCCGAGTTCGCGCACCAGCCGCTCGACCAGCGTGCGCAGCGAGGCCACTTCCTCGGCCAGGCGCGTCTGCTCGGCCTTCAGGGCGGCCAGTTCGCCGGCGCTGACGCTGGCGCCCGCGCCAGTCTCGCCGCCCATCGCGGTGGCCACGGCCGCGGGCATGGCCACTTCGCCGCAGAGCAGGTGCGCCCAGCGTGCTTCGCGCTCGCCGGCTGCGCGCGGCAGCTTGACGACCTTCGGCGGGAACTTCTCGGCCAGTTCGTCGAGGAAGGCCTCGACGGAGGAGATGTCGGCGAAGCGATGCAGCCGCTCGCAGTTGAGCCGCAGTTCGGCCGCGGTCTGCGGGCCGCGCAGCATCAGCACCGTCAGCAGCGCCACGCTCTGGGCCGGCACGTTGTAGATGCGGCCCATGTTGTGCTCGAACTTGACGACGCGGCTGCTCGGGCCTTCGAAGACCAGGCTCATGCCCTTCAGCCCGTCGAGTGCGGTCAGCACCTCGGCGTCGGTGGCCTCGATGACCGGCACGCGCGCGGTCTTCTGGTTGCAGCCGGCGACCAGCGCGTTGAGCGACAGCGGGTAGGTGTCGGGCACCGTGTGCTGCTTCTCGACGAGCACGCCGAGCACACGCGCCTCCAGCGGCGTGAGCGACCTCATGCGGTCACCTGGCGCGTGCGGCCAGCGCCGGGCCGCCCCAAGCGGGCCGCGCTCCCCTCGGGGGACGACGCCGAAGGCGTCCAGGGGCCGTCATGCCTAGACGCCGAAGCCGTCGTCGGCGGCGAGCACGGCGCCGTTGACGAAGTGGCTCTCGTTGGCGCATAGCATCATCAGCGCCGCGTCCAGGTCCTGCGGCTTGCCGACGCGCTTGCGCGGCAGCATGCTCACCAGCTTCTGGCCGGCCTCGGTCTGCCAGTGGTGGTGGTTGAGCTCGGTGTCGATGTAGCCCGGGCAGAGCGCGTTCACGTTGATGCCGAAGCGGCCCCACTCGAGCGCCATCGCCTTCGTCATGTGGATGACCGCGGCCTTGCTCATCGCGTAGACGCCGATCTGCCCCAGCACGCGCAGCCCCGCCATCGAGGCCACGTTGACGATGCGGCCGCCGGTGAAGGTGCCGGGCGCCGTGCCCTTGCTGCGCGCGATCATGCGCTTGGCCACTTCCTGTGCCACGAAGAAGGCGCCACGCGTGTTGGTGCCCATCACGTAGTCGAAGTCGTCCGGCGTCACGTCGACCAGCTTCTGCGTCGTGCTGACGCCGCTGTTGTTGACGAGGATGTCGATCGCGCCCATCTCGGTCTCGGCATGCGCCACCGCGGCGGCGATGCTGTCGCGGTCGGTGACGTCGAGCGTGACGACGTGGGCGTCGCCGCCGTCGGCCTCGATCTCGGCGCGCAGCGTCTTCAGGCGTTCGACGCGGCGCGCGGCGAGCACCACGCCCGCGCCCGCCTTCGCCAGCGTCTTCGCGAACTGCGACCCCAGGCCGCTGGACGCGCCGGTGACCAGCGCCACACGGCCGGACAGGTCGATCTGGTATGCCATCGGCAGGCTCCTCCGTTTTCGGCGATCAGGACTTCGGCATTCACGATAGCACGCGATCCCGCGCGTCCGCGGCGCGGCGGAGTTCATCGAAAATGCACCGATGGACAAGGTCGATGTCGTCGTCGTCGGGGCCGGTGTGGTCGGGCTGGCCTGCGCCCGCGCGCTCGCGCTGGCCGGCCAGGAAGTGATCGTGCTGGAGGCCGAGGCCGACTTCGGCAGCGGCGTCTCGTCGCGCAACAGCGAGGTCATCCACGCCGGCATCTACTACCCCGCCGGCAGCCTGAAGGCGCGCCTGTGCGTCGAAGGGCGCGAGCGCCTCTACGCCTACTGCGCCGAACGCGCCATCGGCCACCGGCGCTGCGGCAAGCTGATCGTCGCCACCGCGGCCGACGACGTGAACAAGCTCGACGGCATCGCCGCCCACGCGCGCGCCAACGGCGTCGCCGACCTGCAGCGCCTGAGCGCCGCCGAAGCGATGGCGCTCGAGCCGGCGCTGCGCTGCACCGGCGCGCTGCTGTCGCCGTCGACCGGCATCGTCGACAGCCACGGCCTGATGACGGCGCTGCTGGGCGACGCCGAGAACGCCGGCGCGCTGCTGGCACGCTGCTCGCCGTTCGAACGCGCGTGGCGCGAAGGCGGGCTGTGGCACGTGGCGACGGGCGGCGCCGAGCCCTTCGTGATCGGCACGCGCACGGTCGTCAATTCGGCCGGCCTGGGCGCGCACGCGGTGGCGCGCGCGATGGCGGGCTTTCCGGCGACGGCCATCCCGCCGCAGTGGCGCGCGAAGGGGCGCTACTTCGCGCTCGCCGGCAAGGCGCCGTTCACGCGCCTGATCTACCCGACGCCGGTCGACGGCGGGCTGGGCGTGCACCTCACGCTGGACCTCGGCGGCCAGGCCAAGTTCGGCCCCGACGTGCAGTGGCTCGCGCCCGACGCGCCGCTCGACTACACGGTGGACGCCGCCGGCCGCGCCGACTTCGAGCGCGACGTGCGCCGCTACTGGCCCGGCTTGCCCGACGGCGCGCTGCAGCCCGCCTACAGCGGCATCCGCCCGAAGACCAGCGGGCCCGGCCAGCCGGCGGCGGACTTCGCCATCGCCGGCGCGGCCGACCACGGCGTGGCCGGCGTCGTGCAGCTGTTCGGCATCGAATCACCCGGGCTGACGTCGTCGCTGGCCATCGGCGAGCGGGTCCGCCAACTCGTCATGGGTGCCGTGACGAAATAGCACGATCGTTCGATTTTCGGCCCCGCGCGCCTAGAATCCCGAGACAAACCCTTCCTGCATCCCCGGAGAGACGACCATGACCCCGCAAGAGATCCTCGACCAGTTCGGCCCGCGGGAGTCGATGGAATACGACGTCGTCGTCGTCGGCGGCGGGCCGGCGGGGCTGTCGACGGCGATCCGGCTCAAGCAGCTGAAGGCCGACCTGTCGGTCGTCGTGCTCGAGAAGGGCAGCGAACCCGGCGCGCACATCCTGAGCGGCGCGGTGATGGACCCGGTCGCCCTCCGGGAGCTCTTCCCCGACTGGAAGGAACGCGGCGCGCCGCTGCTACAGCCGGTGACCGGCGACGAAGTGCTGTTCCTCAGCGCCGACGACGCGCGCCGCACGCCGAACTGGCTGGTGCCCGAGTGCCTGCACAACGAAGGCAACTACGTCATCAGCCTGGGCGCGGTGACGAAGTGGCTGGGCGAGCAGGCCGAGGCGCTGGGCGTCGAGATCTTCCCCGGCTTCACCGCCGCCGAGGTGCTCTACACCGACGACGGCAAGGTGCGCGGCGTCGCCACCGGGAACATGGGCATCGGCAAGGACGGCGCGCCGCACGACGGCTTCCAGCTCGGCATGGAGCTGCTCGGCAAGTACACCGTCTTCGCCGAAGGCGCGCGCGGCCACCTCGGCAAGCAGCTCATCGCGCGCTTCGCGCTCGACGAAGGCCGCGACCCCCAGAGCTACGCGCTCGGCGTGAAGGAACTCTGGGAGATCCCGGCCGACAAGGCGAAGCCGGGCCTCGTGGTGCACACCGCCGGCTGGCCGATGGACGAGCACACCTACGGCGGCGGCTTCCTGTACCACATGGAAGGCAACAAGGTGACGCTGGGATTCGTCACCGGCCTGGACTACCAGAACCCCTGGATCAGCCCGTTCGAGGAGATGCAGCGCTGGAAGACGCACCCGGCGATCCGCGCCCACCTCGAAGGCGGCAAGCGCATCGGCTACGGCGCGCGCGCCATCACCGCCGGCGGCCTGCTGAGCCTGCCCAAGCTGGTGTTCCCGGGCGGCGCGCTGGTGGGTTGCGACGCCGGCACGCTGAACGCGTCGCGCATCAAGGGCAGCCACGCGGCCATCAAGACCGGCATGCTGGTGGCCGAGGCCATCGTGCCGGCGCTCGCCGCCGGCCGAGCGGGCGACGAACTCGCGGCCTATCCGGAAGCGTTCCGCAAGAGCTGGCTGCACGCCGAGCTCGACCGCAGCCGCAACTTCAAGCAGTGGTTCAAGCAGGGCAACACGGTGGGCGCCGTGATGACCGGCATCGAGCAGTGGCTGCTGCCCAAGCTGGGCCTGAAGGCGCCGCCGTGGACGGTCCACCGCCACGCCGCCGACCACGAGCGCCTGCACGCGGCATCGCAGATGGAGCCGATCCGCTACCCGAAGCCCGACGGCCAGCTCACCTTCGACCGCCTCTCCTCGGTGTTCATCAGCAACACCAACCACGAGGAGAACCAGCCCGCGCACCTGACGCTGAAGGACGCCGCGGTGCCGGTGGCCGTGAACCTGCGCCAGTACGCCGGCCCCGAGAGCCGCTACTGCCCGGCCGGCGTGTACGAGTTCGTCAACACCGACGGCGAGGACCGGCTGGTCATCAACGCGCAGAACTGCGTGCACTGCAAGACCTGCGACATCAAGGACCCGACGCAGAACATCGTCTGGGTCACGCCCGAAGGCGGCGGCGGCCCCAACTACGCGGGCATGTAGG
>CAUJHQ010000091.1 GCA_963204815.1 Pseudomonadota bacterium
GCGCATCGGCACGCTGACGCTGCCCACGCTGATCCTCTGGGGCGGGCGCGACCGCATCGTGCCGCCGGCCATCGGCCAGGTGTTCGCGAAGACGATCGTGGGCAGCCAGCTCGTCACCTTCGACGACCTCGGCCACGTGCCACACGAGGAAGACCCGGAACGCACCGTGAAGCCGGTGCTGGCGTTCATCGGGCTGAACTGAGCGCGCTCAGGCCAGCGTCGCCGGGTCGAGGTTGGCGCCGCAGACGATCACGGCCACGCGCTCCTTCGGTGCCGGCTTCAGCACGCCCGACCACAGCGCCGCCAGCGGCAACGCGGCGGCCGGTTCCACCGCCAGCCGGAACTCGCGCCACATGCGTTGCTGCGCGGCGCGGATCGCCTCGTCTTCCAGCAGGTGCACGGCGGCGATGTGGCGCCGCTGCGCCCACGCGATGGCGCCGATGCGGCGCGCGCCCAGCGAATCGGCGGCGACGCCGGACACCGCCACGTCGACCGGCTCGCCGGCCTGCCAGGCGGCGTGCAGCGTGGGCGCGAGGCGCGGCTCCAGCGCCTCGACACGCGCGCGGCCGCCGCACCAGGCCGCGATGCCGGCCACCAGCCCGCCGCCGCCGACGCTGACGAGCACGCGATCCGGCAGCCCGGCCTCGGCCTCGATCTCGCCGGCCAGCGTGCCGGCGCCGGCCACCACCTCGGGCTGGTCATAGGCATGCATCAACAGCGCGCCGCTCTCGCGCTGGCGCGCGAGGCAGGCCGCCGCGGCGTCGGCGTAGCTCGCACCGACGACGCGCACCGTCGCCCCCAGCGCCGCCAGCGCGGCACGCTTGGCCGGGCTCGACACCTCGGGCACGAAGACCTCGCACGGCACGCCGAGCGCGCGCGCCGCCGTCGCCACCGCGATGCCGGCGTTGCCGCCCGACGCCACCGTGACGCCGGCCGCCGGCACCTGCGCCGAGCGCATGCGGTTGAACATGCCGCGCGCCTTGAAGCTGCCGCCGACCTGCAGGTGTTCGAGCTTGAGCCACACCTCCGCCAGGTCGAGGCCGAGCGCGCGCCCGGGCAGGCGCCACAGCGGCGTGCGCCGCACGTCGGGGGCGATGCGCAGGGCAGCGGCGCGGATGGTGTCGCGGTCGATGGTCACGAAGTCTCCTCTAGGCATAAAGGGAAGCCAGACGCCGCACCGCCGCTTCGGAGGCGGCGCGGTCCGGAGTGGTGTCGGCGCTGCCGAAATCGCCGGCCGCCTGCGCCTGCACCAGGATGCCGTCGCGCCGCGTCACCACGCTCAGGTTGTGGCCGCGCCAGGTGATGCCGTAGTCCACCTCGGGCTGCGGCACCAGGCGCGCGGTCTGGCCACGCACCGGCACCAGGCTGTCGTCGCCGAAGAGCGCGCGCGCCCCCCAGCCAGTGGCGTTGACGAGCGTGCGCTCCTTCAGGCGCGCGAACTCGCGCGGGTGCTCGAAGTGGCGCTGCTCGATGACCCCGCCTTCGCGGAAGAAGCCGTCGAGCAGCCACTGCGTGTAGGCCGGCAGGTTGAAGACCAGCTGCGCGTAGCGCCGCGCATGCGCCGGCACGAAAGGGTGCTGCTCGCGCGTGAGCGCCACCGAGCGCGGGTGCAGGTCGCGCACGGCCTCTTCGAGGTCGGGGTACTCGGGCTCGGCCGCGGTCTCGGCGAGCGGCGGCAGCGGATCGCCGAAGGGGGTGTCCGACAGCACGTAGCCGTCGCGCCATTCCACCGGCGTGCCGGCCAGCCCCAGCAGCCCCTGGTAGACCTTGAAGGAGTGCCGCGTCATCGCCTCCCAGCGCTGGCGGAAGGCGGGCGTGGCGTGCTCTTCGGTGCACACGCGCGACTCGGGCGACCACACGCCGGTGGCCGCCGACGAGCGCACCTCGGGCGGCCGCTCGCTGCAGTAGATGCGCACCTGCAGCCCGGCGCGCTGAGCCACGCGCGCGGTCGTCAGCCCGATGGCGCCGCAGCCCACCACGGCCAGCTGCCGCTCGCGCGTGGCCAGCGCCATCTCCACCGCCAGCCGCGCCGAGCCCCAGGACAGCGACCAGCCACTGCCGCCGTGGCCGTAGTTGTGGATGACGGTCTGGCGGCCGCGCCGTTCGGCTTCGAGGCGCGGGCCCTGGGCGCGGAACGGCCGCGTGCAGACGGCGATGTCGATGATGCGGTCGGGCCGCGCGACGATCGGCGCCAGTGGCGGCCGCGCAGCGAACAGCGGGCCGGGCCCGGGCACGTCGGCGCGCGCCCGCGGCGCGGCGGCCGCGCCGAGCGCCGCCAGCAGGTGTCGTCGTTGCAGGGCCATGGAAGGCGCGAGGCTACCGCAGCGCGGCGGCCCGGCTACATTGCGCCCCATGAGCGTTTCCCCTTCCGGCCTCGAATGGGCCCGGCGCCTGGTGCGCCTGAACACCGTCAGCCACCACAGCAACCTGCCGCTGATCGAGACCATCGCCGACCACCTGCGCACGCTGGGCGTGCCGCTGCGCATCACGCGCGACGAGAGCGGCGCCAAGGCGAACCTCTTCGCCACGCTGGGCGAAGGCAAGCCCGGCGGCGTGATCCTCTCCGGCCATACCGACACCGTGCCCTGGGACGGCCAGGACTGGACGATGGACCCGCTGTCCGCGCTGGTGCAGGACGGCAAGCTCTACGGCCGCGGCAGCGCCGACATGAAAGGCTGGATCGGCCTCGTCGTCGCGCAGGCCCAGGCCTTCCTGGAAGCCGACGGCCCCGAGGCCGTGCACTTTGCGTTCAGCCACGACGAGGAAGTGGGCTGCTTCGGCGTGCGCCACCTCATCGCCGACCTGAAGGACGCCGGCCTCGCGCCGCGCCTGTGCCTGGTCGGCGAACCCACCGGCATGGTGCCGGCGGTGGCGCACAAGGGCGTGTACCGCTGGC
>CAUJHQ010000092.1 GCA_963204815.1 Pseudomonadota bacterium
CGCGGCCCCTACGCGCCCGACACCGTGTTCATGCGCGCGCGCCGCGGCGAGTTCGACCTCGTGATCGCGATGACGCACGACCACGGCCTGATCCCCGTGAAGTACCTGGGCGTGGAGGAGGGCGTGAACGTCACGCTCGGCCTGCCCTTCGTGCGCACCAGCCCGGACCACGGCACCGCGTTCGACATCGCCGGGCGGCGCATGGCCGACCCGGCAAGCCTCGTGGAGGCGCTGGCGATGGCGCGCCGGCTGGCCGCGGTGCCATCGGCCTGACCTGGCCCGGTCTCAGTTCGGCGCCGCGCGGCCGCCGGCCATGCCGGCGAGCTGGCGCCGCGCCCGCGCCGTGGCGCGTTCGAGCAGGTAGCCGTTCTCGTAGGCGCGCAGGCGCCCGGTTTCGCACAGCCGCACGAGCATGCGGTGCGTGAGCGACACGGTCTGCTTGTGGCGCTTGCCGTGGTTGAAGACGAAGAAGCTGCGGCCCGGGCTGACGTGCACGAGGCGCACCTTCTGCCAGCTGCCGTCCAGGTGCATCTGGTACGCGAAGCCGATCTGCACGTGGTCGGCGAGCGACTTGCCTTCGGTCGGTTCGATCGGCTCGGTCGGCGCGGGCAGGCCTTCGATCGCGGTGTCGGTGGTGCGGATCTCGGGCTCGGCGCCGAGCTCGACGTCGACCTTGCCGGCCCAGTCGACCTGCGCCTCGTCCATCAGGCCGACGCGCGCCGCCTCCTCGGGCGTGAAGCGCGGAGCGATGACGGCGTTGTCGATCGCTTCGGTGAGGGTGGGCACCGCCATCGGTCGGGCCTTCAGGTCCTCGGGGGTCGGCAGCGGCTTGTCGAGCACGACCTCGACCTGCTTCTGCAGCATGTTGAAGTCGAGCTGGCGGCCCATCTGCGCCTTCAGCGCCTCGGCGTGCGCCGGCAGCAGCTGGCCGAAGAACGCGCGGCGCGCGTGGTCGGGCCAGCCGACGAGGTCCATGCCTTCGCCGAGCTCCTTCATCAGGCGGGGCAGCTCGGCCAGGAAGGCCTTGCGCTGCACCGGGCTGGTCTTCGGCTGCACGCTCATGAACAGCTCGCGGCCGACGAGGCGCAGCCGTTTCAGGCGCTCGGGGTCGTTGGCGGCGGCGGCCTTCAGCAGCACCTGGCTCCAGACGTTGCTGACGAAGTCGCGCACGAAGTCCGGCGCCTGCAGGCCCTTCAGCTCGCCTTCGAGCTGCTGCTTGTAGAGCAGGCGCAGCTTGAGTTCGTCTTCCTTGGCGGTCAGCAGGTCGGCCGCGTTGCCCTGCGCCTGCGCCTCGCGCCGGCCCTGTTCGGCGATGAAGGTCTCGAGCGCGAACAGCTTCTGTTCGTAGACCTCGATCTGGTCGAAATCGCCCTCGACGACTTCCTGCACCAGCGCGCGGATCTTCGCCAGCACGCGTTGCGCGCTGTCCTCGTTGAAGTCCTCGAAGGCGGCGCCGAGCGAGGCGATCCGGTTGACGAAGCGCCGCACCGGGTGGCGGCGCGACGAGAAGAACGTGGGGTCGCCGAGCGCGGCGCGCAGCACCGGCAGCTGCAGCCGCGCGATCTGGCGCGCCATCTGCGGCGGCACCTTCGGGTCGGAGAGGATCTGGTCGAACAGACTGCCGATGACATCGATCACCATGTGATCGAGCGAGCCTGACGAAGCCTGCCGCAGCTCTTCGCGGTGGGCGCGGATCAGGTTCGGCAGCATGACGCCGCCGCCGCTGTCGCCGCCCAGCCAGTCGCCACCGCCGCCCGCGCCGCCACCGCCACCGATGTCGGTGAAGGCGAGGCGGCGGATGATGGACATCAGGCCCGGGTCGACCTGGCCGAGCGGCGTGCCGCGCGCCGGCATGCCGCCGCCATGGACGCCGCGCGACGACGCACCGCTTCGCGTGGACGGGCCGAAGCTGCTCTGCGCGGACCGCGGCTCGCCGTAGCGGCTGTCGTAGCCGCCGGGTGCGCCGTAGCCGCCGGGCGCGCCGTAGCCGCCATGGCCGTGCACGGGGCCGTGGCCGAGGCCGCCGAAGGAAGAGTCGAGCCCGGCGGCCCTGCCGCTGGTCGACTGGTAGCCGGACACGGTGCCGCTGCGCATGTCGTGGGTGCGCAGCGACAGTCCGGCCGGCTGGATGCCGGCCTGCCGCAGGTCGGCGATGATCTCGCCGTAGGTGGTGCGCAGCAGGCCGCCGAGCGAGCGGCCGAACTCGGCGATCAGCACCTTGCGCACGTCGGCGCGTTCGGACACGGTCTCGATGGCGCGGATCATCGCCTGGCCCACGACCTCCGGGCGCAATGGATTGCGGTCGGTGTCGTTGCGCGTCGGCCCGAGCAGCGTGACGATGTAGGTGTCGAGTTCACGCAGTTCCCACTCGCACTCGTTCGAGATCTCGAGCGCGAAGCGTTCGGCCGACACCTGGATCTCCATCTCGTGGTCGTCGACGAGCTGAAGCGCGTCCCAGGCGGTCTCCTTCAGGTTGAGCGTGCCACTGCCGCTGCCGGACAGCGGCGCCACCTCGCGCGTGATGCGCGTGTCCAGCGCCTCGTTGAACGCCAGCGCGAACATGGCCGACTTGCGGTTCAGCTCGAACTGCGCGCCGAGCAGGCTGTCGCGGTGGAAGACGTCCTTGGAGGCGAGCGCCGCGAGGCCCAGGCTCTCGATCGTGCGTTCGGTCGACGCACGAGCCGCCAGCTTGACACGCTGGATCGCGCTCTCGAGCGCGGCGGGCAGGCGGTGGACGGGGTTCGGGTTCATGCGTGCGGGGCCAGCCGCGAAGTATGCGGCAAGCCCCGCACGTCACATGAGGTTACTTCTTGAGCGAGTCGCGGATCTCGCGCAGCAGGATCACGTCTTCCGGGGTCGGCGCGGGCGGTGCCGGGGGCGGCGGGGGCGTGTTGGCCTTCAGCTTGTTGATCTGCTTGACCATGATGAAGATGATGAACGCCAGGATGATGAAGTTCACCGACACTGTGATGAAGCTGCCGTAGGCGAACACGGCGCCGGTCTTCTTCGCTTCGACCAGCGTCGTGGCGGTCTGGCCGGACAGCGCGAGGAAGTAGTTGCTGAAGTCCAGCCCGCCGAGGATCTTGCCGATGATCGGCATGATGAGATCGCCGACGAGCGAGTCGACGATCTTGCCGAACGCGCCGCCGATGATGACGCCGACGGCAAGGTCAACCACGTTGCCCTTGGTCGCGAATTCCTTGAACTCCGATGTGAAACTCATGTGGTCCTCCTGGTCCTCTTGGTGGTGCAGCGCGGGTGTGCGCGCGGGTGCCGCGAAGGGCTCGCGGTGGGCGTGGAGTAGAGCCGCTGGCACCGAGGGCGTCAAGTCATCGATGATCGGCAGACCCTCACCTCAGGCGCGCTTGACGCCTCGGCTAGAATCCCGGGTTGACCCGAACCATCACGCGACACTCCGAGGATTTCCATGACGGACACGACTGCCGAGGCCAGCGTTGACACCAGCCGACGCACCTGGATTGCCATCACCTGCGGCGTCGGTGCCGTCGGTGGCGTTGCGGTCGCCGTTCCCTTCGTCAGCACGTTCACGCCGTCTGAGCGCGCGCGGGCGGCCGGCGCGCCGGTGCAGGTCGACTTGAGCAGCATTCAGCCCGGCGAGAAGCTCACCGTCGAATGGCGCGGCAAGCCGGTGTGGATCGTGCGCCGCACGAAGGAACAACTCGACGCGCTGAAGACGCTCGACGCGAGCCTCGCCGACCCGAACTCCGTGCGCACCGCCTACCCGACGCCGGACTACGCGAAGAACGGCTGGCGCTCGATCAAACCCGAGTATTTCGTTGGCGTCGGCATCTGCACGCACCTGGGCTGCAGCCCGAGCGAGAAGTTCCAGACCGGCCCGCAGCCCTCGCTGCCCGATGACTGGAAGGGCGGCTTCTTCTGCCCCTGCCACGGCTCCACGTTCGACATGGCCGGCCGCGTCTACAAGGACAAGCCGGCGCCGGACAACCTCGAGGTGCCGCCGCACATGTACCTCTCCGACACCGTGCTGCTGATCGGCGAGGACAAGAAGGCCTGAGGCCCAGTCCCGCGCCGCCGCGACCGAACAAGAGACACCCGAGGACTCCATGGCTGAATTCAAGGAAGTGCCGGCCGACGCGCCGGTCACGCAGAAGGTCACCGTCTGGTTCGAGAACCGGTTCCCGACCGCGTTCGCCGAATACAAGAAGCACATGTCGGAGTACTACGCTCCGAAGAACTTCAACATGTGGTACTTCTTCGGCTCGCTGGCGCTGCTGGTGCTGGTGATCCAGATCGTCACCGGCATCTTCCTGGTGATGCACTACAAGCCCGACGCGAACCTCGCCTTCGCCTCGGTCGAGTACATCATGCGCGACGTGCCCTGGGGCTGGCTCGTGCGCTACATGCACAGCACCGGCGCGAGCGCGTTCTTCGTCGTCGTCTACCTGCACATGTTCCGCGGCATGATGTACGGCAGCTACCGCAAGCCGCGCGAGCTGGTCTGGATCTTCGGCTGCGCGATCTTCCTGTGCCTGATGGCCGAGGCCTTCTTCGGCTACCTGCTGCCGTGGGGCCAGATGTCCTACTGGGGCGCGCAGGTCATCGTGAACCTGTTCGCCGCCGTGCCGTTCATCGGCCCCGACCTGGCGCTGCTGATCCGCGGCGACTTCGTCGTCGGCGACGCCACGCTGAACCGCTTCTTCAGCTTCCACGTCATCGCCGTGCCGCTGGTGCTGATCGGCCTCGTCGTCGCCCACCTGCTGGCGCTGCACGACGTCGGCTCGAACAATCCGGACGGCGTCGAGATCAAGGCCAACAAGGACCCGAAGACCGGCATCCCGCTCGACGGCATCCCGTTCCACCCGTACTACACGGTGCACGACCTGATGGGCGTGGGCGTCTTCCTGATGATCTTCAGCGCCATCGTGTTCTTCGCGCCCGAGGTCGGCGGCTACTTCCTCGAAGCGAACAACTTCATCCCGGCCGATCCGCTGAAGACGCCGCTGCACATCGCGCCGGTCTGGTACTTCACGCCGTTCTATTCGATGCTGCGCGCCACCACCGACGTGATGGTGACGGTGTTCTCCATCTTCGTCGCGCTCGGCGGCGTCGGTGCGCTGCTGCTGCTGAAGGGCAAGCTGAAGATCGCCGGCGCGGTCGGCGCGGTCGTCGCGATCGCCGCGCTGCAGATCTTCGACGCCAAGTTCTGGGGTGTCGTCGTGATGGGCGGCGCCGTCATCATCCTGTTCTTCCTGCCCTGGCTGGACCACAGCCCGGTGAAATCGATCCGCTACCGCCCGAACTGGCACAAGTGGCTCTACGGCGTCTTCGTCGTCTACTTCTTCGTGCTGGGCTACCTGGGCATCGAGCCGCCGTCGCCGCTGTTCACGCTGCTGGCGCAGATCGGCACGGTGTTCTACTTCGCCTTCTTCCTGCTGATGCCGGTGTGGAGCCGGATGGGCGAGTTCAAGCGCGTGCCCGACCGCGTGACCTTCCACGCGCATTGAACCGGGGACTCGAGAAGACCATGAAGAAACTGATCCTCTCCCTGCTCGCCTGCCTCTCGCTCGCGGGCCCGGCCCTTGCCGCCGGCGGCGGCCACCCCTGGGACAAGTTCCCGAAGGAGCGCGTCACCGACATGGCGGCGCTGCAGAACGGCGCCAAGCTGTTCGTCAACTATTGCCTGAACTGCCATGGCGCTGCGTTCGTGCGCTACAACCGCATGCGCGACATCGGCCTGACCGAGCAGCAGATCAAGGACAACCTCGTCTTCACCGGCGCCAAGGTCGGTGACCTGATGGTCAACGCCGCCAGCCCGAAGGACTCGAAGGACTGGTTCGGCGCCACGCCGCCCGACCTGTCGCTGGTGGCGCGTTCGCGCGCCGCCCCGGGCATGGGCAGCGGTGCCGACTACCTCTACACCTACCTGCGCACGTACTACCGCGACGAGACCAAGGCCACCGGCTGGAACAACCTCGCGTTCCCGAACGTCGGCATGCCCAATGTGCTGTGGGAACTGCAGGGCCAGCAGCGCGCCGTCTTCGCCGACGAGAAGGACCCGCACAACCCCGCCAAGACGGTGCACGTCTTCAAGGGCTTCGAGCCGATCACCGCCGGCAGCATGACGCAGGCACAGTACAACGACGCCGTCGCCGACCTCGTCGCGTACATGGAGTGGATGGGCGAGCCGACGCAGTCCCAGCGTGTGCGGCTCGGCGTGTGGGTGCTGATCTTCCTGGGCATCTTCACGCTGGTCGCGTGGCGCCTGAACGCCGCGTTCTGGAAGGACATCAAGTAAGCCAAGCCGGCCCGGCGGTTTGCTGCCGGGCCCCGAGCGCAGTGGAGGCCCCGCGCGTCCACTGCGTTTTTCTCTTTGAACCGGGGCGCATTTCGCGCCCCCAAGACGACTGAGGGCCCCTCGCCATGATGGTGCTGTACTCCGGAACGACCTGCCCCTACTCGCACCGCTGCCGCTTCGTGCTGTTCGAGAAGGGCATGGACTTCGAGATCCGCGACGTCGACCTGTTCGCGAAGCCGGAAGACATCGCGCTGATGAACCCGTACAACGAGGTGCCGATCCTCGTCGAGCGCGACCTCATCCTGTACGAGTCGCACATCATCAACGAGTACATCGACGAGCGCTTTCCGCACCCGCAGCTGATGCCGGGCGACCCGGTGGCGCGCGCGCGCGTGCGACTCTTCCTCTTCAACTTCGAGAAGGAACTGTTCGCGCACGTGAACCTGCTCGAAGGCCGCGGCGTGAAGGCCACCGACAAGCAGCTCGAGAAGGCGCGCAGCCAGATCCGCGACCGTCTCACGCAGCTGGCGCCGATCTTCCTGAAGAACAAGTACATGCTGGGCGACGACTTCAGCATGCTCGACGTCGCCATCGCGCCGCTGCTCTGGCGCCTGGACTACTACGGCATCGACCTCAGCAAGAACGCGGTGCCGCTGCTCAAGTACGCCGAGCGCATCTTCTCGCGCCCGGCCTACATCGAGGCGCTGACGCCGTCCGAAAAGGTGATGCGCAAGTAAGCGCAGGCCGCCGATGACCGTCTCCTCGGCCGACAACCAGGGCACGTCCACGCGGCCGTACCTGCTGCGCGCGCTGCACGACTGGTGCACCGACAACGGCTTCACGCCGTACGTCGCGGTGTACGTCGATGCGAGCGTTCAGGTGCCGATGGAGTACGTGAAGAACAACGAGATCGTGCTCAACGTCGGCTTCGAGGCCACCTCCGGCCTGAAGCTCGGCAACGAGTTCATCGAGTTCAAGGCGCGCTTCGGCGGCATGTCGCGCGACATCGTCGTGCCGGTCGACCACGTGGTCGCCATCTACGCGCGCGAAAACGGCCAGGGCATGGCCTTTCCGGTGCCGGCCGATGCGGCCGCCAAACCCGAAGCTCCGCCGCCCGAGGCGCGCCCGCCGACGCCGCTGCGCAGCGGGCTGCGCCTGGCGTCGTCGGAATCCGAAGGCGCCGACGAAGCGCCCGGGGGCGACGAGCCGCCGGAGCCTGGTGGCCCGGGCCCGCGCCCGTCGCTCAAGCGCGTCAAGTAGCGCGCCGCCGCCAGGGCGGCTCCTACAATCGTCCTCGGTCCGCCGCCTTAGCTCAGCTGGTAGAGCACCCGCCTTGTAAGCGGAAGGTCGTCCGTTCGATTCGGACAGGCGGCACCAAACGGCCCGCCGAACGCGCCGGCTTCAGACCGCGGCCAGCGAAGCGGGCACGGTCCCCTCGATCGTGCGGCGCAGCCATTGGTGCATCGGGTCGGCGTGGTGGCGCGCGTGCCAGACCAGGTACATCGGCAGCGGCGGTGCGTCGAACGGCAGCCCGGCGTCGGCCAGGCCGTGCATCGTGGCGTCGCGCAGCAGCCGCGGCGCGGTCGCCAGGCGCGCCGTGCCGCGCACGAAGCCGGCCAGGCCGGCGAAGCCCGGCACGCTGGCGACGAAGCGGCGCTGGATGCCGCGTTCGGCGAGCACGTGGTCGAAGTCGAGCGAACGCTGCGGCTCGTAGACGACGGTGACGTGCTCGGCGCCGACGTAGGCGTCCAGGTCGGCCGGCGCCGCCCGCATCGCGGGGTCGAACCAGACCACCCAGCGGTCCTCGAACAGGCGCTTCTGCATCAGGTCGGCGGCGTCCGGCGGGCGTGGCGAGATCACGGCCTGGCAGCGGCCATCGCGCAGCATCTCGGCGGTCGGCACGTTCGACGGGATCACGCGCAGCGTGAGGCCGGGCGCTTCGGCGCGCAGCCGCGCCAGCGCGCTGGGCAGCAGCACCTCGCGCTGCAGGTCGTTGGCGGCGATCGTGATGCGGCCCTCGTAGCGCGCCGGGTCGAAGCCGCCGACCATGCTGAAGTTGCGCATCGCCTCCAGCAGCGCGCGCGCCTGCGGTGCCAGCGCCTCGGCGCGCGTGGTGGCGACGATGCCGCGGCCCGAGCGCAGGAACAGCGGGTCGCCGACCAGTTCGCGCAGCTTCTCCAGCGAGTGACTCACCGCCGACTGCGTGACACCCAGGCGCCCCGCCGCGCCGGTGATCGAGCCCTCCTCGATGACGGCGATCAGCATCTCGAGTTGGTGACCGGTGAGGTCTGAATGATCGATTCGGCTCATGTGACGGATGACGGCTGCGACCTTGGTCGCGATGATGAATGAGCCGAGACTCGCCGCGGGACGCTTGTGCAGCCCACTTGATCTGCGACAAATCCAAGGAGACCCCGCATGGCGAGCGCCAAGGCCCCGATCCCAGGCACCACCATCTTCGACGGCGAACAGGCACGCAAGGGCCTGGCACTCAACAAGATGTGCTTCTCGTTCAACAGCGCCGCCAACCGGGCCGCCTTCCTTGCCGACGAAGACGCCTACTGCGCCCGCTACGGGCTCAATGCGCAGCAGCGCGCCGCGATCCGCGCTCGCAACGTGCTCCAGCTCATCGCGGCAGGCGGCAACGCCTACTACCTCGCGAAGTTCGCCGGCATCTTCGGCCTGGACATGCAGGACATCGGCGCCCAGCAGACGGGCATGACCAAGGACCAGTTCAAGGCCAAGCTGCTGGCCGCAAGGGGTTGAATCGGATGGCTCGCATCATCGGTGGCGTCACCACCTCCCACGTGCCCGCGATCGGCGGCGCCATCGCCAAGGGTCTGCAGCAGGACCCGTACTGGAAACCCTTCTTCGACGGCTTCGGCCCGGTGCGCCACTGGCTCGCCGAGACCCGGCCCGACACCGTGGTCGTCGTCTACAACGACCACGGCCTGAACTTCTTCCTCGACAAGATGCCGACCTTCGCGGTCGGTGCCGCCGCCGAGTACCGCAACGCCGACGAAGGCTGGGGCATCCCGCAGGTGCCGCCGTTCACCGGCGACACGGCGCTGTCGTGGCACATCATCGAGTCGCTGGTCGACGAGGAGTTCGACCTCACCACCTGCCAGGAGATGGCGGTCGACCACGCGTTCACGCTGCCGATGGCGCTGCTCTGGCCCGACCAGATCTGGCCCGTAAAGGTCGTGCCCGTTTGCATCAACACCGTGCAGGCGCCGCTGCCCAGTGCGAAGCGCGTCTGGAAGCTCGGCGAGGCGCTCGGCCGCGCCGTCACGTCGTGGCCGGGCGACGAGAAGGTGCTCGTGCTGGGCACCGGCGGCCTGTCGCACCAGCTCGACGGCGAGCGCGCCGGCTTCATCAACAAGGACTTCGACCTGAAGTTCATGGACAGCCTCACGGCCGATCCGACCTGGGCCACGCAGTTCGACACCCACCAGCTGGTCGAGCAGACGGGCACGCAGGGCGTGGAGCTGCTGATGTGGCTGGCCACCCGCGCGGCGCTCGGCGCCAAGGCGCGTGAACTGCACCGCAATTACCACATCCCGATCTCAAACACCGCCTCCGGGCTGATGCTCTTCGAGCCGGCATGAGGCCCGGGCCGGCGTAACGCCCGGTTGCGCCTCGCCCCGCCGCCTAGGCCTGCGGCGGTTGAACCCGTATCTTGATGGGTGTACCCTGCCAGCCCCGCTCCCGCAACGCGGCTTCGAGCCGGGGCAGCAACTGGCGAAGCTTCGCCGCCGCCGCCCCGTGGGCCGCCAGCAGCGCCCAGCCGTCGTCGTCCACCGGACCGGGGCGAACCGCGTCGCGCAGGCCGGGGGGCAGCAGGCTGCTCACCGCGTCGAAACGGGCGCGTGACTCCTGCAGCCGCTGCAGCAGGCGCGCCAGCGGTTCGCTGCGCTCGAGCGCGTTGCCCAACGGCAGCGTGCCCGGGGTGTGCAGGGGGCGGGTGGTCATGAACGGAGTCTAACGATGCAGGTGCTCATCACCCACGGCCGGATGGCGAAGACGCGCGTGCTCAACCTGAGCGCGCGCCGCATCGCCGCGCTGGTGCTGCTGCTGGCCGCGCTGCTGATGCTGACCTCGGGCGCGGTCTACCACTTCATTTTCCTGAAGGCGGCGCGCGAGGGCTGGCCGGTCGTGAGCTCGGTCGTGCGCCTGGTCGTGCGCGACGAGATCGCCCAGCGCGACCGCTTCATGCGCGAGAATCTCGACGCCATCGCCAGCAAGGTGGGCGAGATGCAGGCCAAGCTGGTGAAACTGGAAGCGATGGGCGAGCGCATCTCCGGCCTCGCCGGCGTGAAGGCCGACGACCTCAAGCCGCTGCAGCGCAGCAGCGACAACGGGGCCGCACCCGGCGCCAGCGGCGGCCGCTACGTGCCGGTGGCCAATCCATCGCTGGACGAGCTGCAGCGCATCGTCGCCGGCCTGGACGCCGCCGCCGACCAGAACACCGATGTCTTCACGCTCGTCGAGTCGCGCCTGCTCGAAAGCCGGCTGGCGACGCTGATGATCCCGAATTCGGCGCCGGTCGACGGCAGCGTCGGCTCGGGGTTCGGCTTCCGCACCGACCCGTTCACCAGCCGGACGGCATTGCACACCGGCCTGGACTTCCCGGCCGACACCGGCACGCCGATCCACGCCGCCGCCGGCGGCCTGGTGCTCGACACCGCCTGGCACCCCGAGTACGGCCACCTGCTCGAGATTGACCACGGCAACGGCCTGACAACGCGCTACGCCCATTGCTCCAAGGTGCTGGTGACGCCGGGCACACTGGTCAAGCGCGGGCAGCTCGTGGCCCATGTGGGCAGCACCGGCCGGTCGACCGGGCCGCACCTGCACTTCGAGGTGCTGGTCGACGGCGTGCCGCAGGATCCGGCGCGCTTCCTCGCCGGCGGGGCCGCCGCCCTGGCCAAGGCCGGCGCCACGCGCCGCCGGTAAAGTAAACTCGCCGGCTTTGTGCCGGTGGTCGCCGGCCCCTCGGGCCGACGGCGCCCGCCGCTTCGTTGAAAGCGGCCGCGCTGCCCTCACGTACCGCCGGCCCACCCCGAACCCACCGCCCGCGGACGCTGCATGTTCCCCAAGATCCTGACCCAGATTTTCGGCAGTCGCAATGACCGCCTGCTGAAAGGCTACCGGCGCACGGTGGAGAAGATCAACGCGCTCGAGCCGCAGTTCGAGCGCCTCGACGACGGCGCGCTGCGCGCCAAGACCGACGAGTTCCGCCAGCGCCTGGCGCAGGGCACCGCGCTCGACGCGCTGCTGCCGGACGCCTTCGCCGCCGTGCGCGAGGCCGGCAAGCGCACGCTGAAGATGCGCCACTTCGACGTTCAGCTCATCGGCGGCATGGCGCTGCACGAGGGCAAGATCGCCGAGATGCGCACCGGCGAAGGCAAGACGCTGATGGCCACGCTGCCGGTGTACCTGAACGCGCTCGAAGGCAAGGGCGTGCACGTCGTCACCGTCAACGACTACCTCGCGCGCCGCGACGCCGAATGGATGGGCCGGCTCTACGGTTTCCTGGGGCTGACCGTCGGCGTCAACGTGCCGGGCATGAGCCGCGAGGAGAAGCAGGCCGCGTTCGCCGCCGACGTCACCTACGGCACGAACAACGAGTTCGGCTTCGACTACCTGCGCGACAACATGGTCTACGAGGTCGCCGACCGGGTGGCTCGGGGCCTGAACTACGCCATCGTCGACGAGGTCGACTCGATCCTCATCGACGAAGCGCGCACGCCGCTCATCATCAGCGGCCAGGCCGAGGACCACACCGACCTGTACGTCGCCATCAACGCCGTCGTGCCCAAGCTGAAGAAGCAGGTCGGCGAGGCCGACCCGCGCACCGGTGAAGGCGTCATCGAGCCGGGCGACTTCACGGTCGACGAGAAGTCGCACCAGGTCTACCTCACCGAGGCCGGCCACGAGCGCGCCGAACAGCTGCTCGGCGAGGCCGGCCTGCTGGCGCCGGGCGCGAGCCTCTACGACCCGGCGAACATCACGCTGATGCACCACGTGTACGCGGCCCTGCGCGCGCACCGCCTCTACAACCGTGACCAGCACTACGTGGTGCAGAACGGCGAGGTCGTCATCGTCGACGAGTTCACCGGCCGCCTGATGA
The DNA here is from genome assembly GCA_963204815.1 of Pseudomonadota bacterium. Classification (GTDB taxonomy): domain Bacteria; phylum Pseudomonadota; class Gammaproteobacteria; order Burkholderiales; family Burkholderiaceae_C; genus Rubrivivax. Next base: position 12,411 of record CAUJHQ010000092.1, read on the forward strand.
CGGGCCGGCGCTGGAGCGACGGCCTGCACCAGGCCGTCGAGGCCAAGGAAGGCGTGCAGATCCAGAGCGAGAACCAGACGCTGGCGTCCGTCACGTTCCAGAACTACTTCCGCATGTACGGCAAGCTGTCGGGCATGACCGGCACGGCCGACACCGAGGCCTACGAATTCCAGGAGATCTACGGCCTCGAGACGGTCGTGATCCCGCCGAACAAGCCGACGATCCGCAAGGACGACAACGACCTCATCTACAAGACGGCGAAGGAGAAGTACGACGCCGTCACCGCCGACATCCGCGACTGCTACGAGCGCGGCCAGCCGGTGCTGGTGGGCACGACCTCGATCGAGAACTCGGAGCTGATCTCCGACCTGCTGAAGCAGGCCAAGCTGCCGCATCAGGTGCTGAACGCCAAGCAGCACGCGAAGGAAGCCGAGATCGTGGCGCAGGCCGGGCGGCCGAAGATGATCACGATCGCGACCAACATGGCCGGCCGCGGCACCGACATCGTGCTCGGCGGCAACGTCGAGAAGCAGATCCAGTTCCTCGAGGCCGACCCCGCCCTGTCCGACGCCGAGAAGCAGGCGCGCGCCAAGCAGCTGCAGGACGAATGGCAGGGCCTGCACGACCAGGTCAAGGCGCTGGGCGGCCTGCGCATCGTGGCCACCGAACGCCACGAGAGCCGGCGCATCGACAACCAGCTGCGCGGTCGCTCCGGCCGCCAGGGCGACCCGGGCGCGAGCCGCTTCTACCTGAGCCTGGACGATTCGCTGATGCGCATCTTCGCGGGCGACCGCGTGCGCGCCATCATGGACCGCCTGAAGATGCCCGAGGGCGAGGCGATCGAGGCCGGCATCGTCAACCGCAGCATCGAGAGCGCGCAGCGCAAGGTCGAGGCGCGCAACTTCGACATCCGCAAGCAGCTGCTCGAGTACGACGACGTCTCCAACGACCAGCGCAAGGTCATCTACCAGCAGCGCAACGAGATCCTCGAGGCTGCCTCGCTCGACGAGCAGATCGCCAACCTGCGCCGCTCGTCGATGACCGAGGTCGTGCGCACCCACGTGCCGGCCGAGAGCCTGGAAGAGCAGTGGGACCTGGACGGCCTGCAGAAGGTGCTGAAGGACGAGTGGCAGCTCGACGTCGACCTGAAGTCGATGGTCGAGAAGAGCGACAGCGTCACCGACGACGACATCCTGAAGACCGTGACCGACGCCGCCGATGCGCAGTTCGCCGGCAAGCTCGAGGTCGTCGGCGCCGAGCAGTTCACGCCCTTCATGCGCATGGTGCTGCTGCAGAGCATCGACAGCCATTGGCGCGAGCACCTCGCGGCGCTGGACGACCTGCGCCAGGGCATCCACCTGCGCGGCTACGCGCAGAAGAACCCGAAGCAGGAATACAAGCGCGAGGCCTTCGAGCTCTTCTCGCAGCTGCTCGACGTGGTCAAGATGGAAGTCACGCGCATCCTGATGACGGTGCGCATCCAAAGCCAGGACCAGGCGGCGCAGGCGGCCGAGCAGATCGAGCAGCAGGCCAGCGCGCTGTCGAACGTGACCTACACGCACCCCAACGAGGACGGCTCGGTCTCGCAGGAGGCCGACCCCGCCACGCTGGCCGCCGAGGTCCCGCGCGTCGGCCGCAACGATCCCTGCCCCTGCGGCAGCGGCAAGAAGTACAAGAACTGCCACGGCCGACTGGCCTGAACGCCGGCGTCCGGCGGCGCGCGGCGCACAGACCCTGAGAAAGGGGCCCCGCGGGGCCCCTTCGCATTGGCGGTCGCGCTCGCTTACGGGCGGGCGATCGTGATGACCGGCGAGGTCCAGGTCTCCCAGTCGGCGCTGTTGTCGTCGTCGCCCAGGGCCTTCAGCGCGCGCACCTTCACGATGTAGCGGCCGTTCGGCACCGTCGTCCACTGCTTCGGGTTCGTGCCCTTGCCGCGGAAGGTGGTGCCGTCCCACGCGAACGTGAAGAAGCCACCCGGCGTCGAGTTGCGCGTCACGTACTCGTCCAGGCTCACCTTGTGCCAGAAGCGGCCGGTGTCGGCGTCGTAGGCCTCGAGCACGAGGCGGCGCGACAGGTGATCCAGGTGGATCAGGAAGTACGCGATGCTGGACTCGTCGGCCATCGTGAACGTGGCGCCGCCGGGCTGGTTCGTCAGCGACGTCCCGCTCAGCGAGGCCAGCCACGGGAAGCCGTTCGCCGTCGGCGTCAGCACCTGGGTCGACTGGTAGTCGCCCTTGAAGCCGGCGAACGGCACGCGCAGCGGGGCGGTGCCGTTGGAGGCCGTCAGCACGACGTAGCCGCCGTAGATGCTGCGGTCGGGCAGGGCCGCGTTGGCGTCGATCGTGACCTCGAACGACGCCTTGCCGCGCGGCGGCACCGTGACGGTGGTCCGGCTGAACGACACCGTGGCCGGCGCATCGTAGACGCCGCTGACGTTGTAGCTGGCGCCGGACTGCGTGTTCGGGCCGGTGGCCAGCGCCGACTGGTGCGTCACGGTGTAGGTCACCGGGGCGCGCGTCGTGTTGGTCACTTCGAGGCGGCGCGTCTGCGGGCCGGCCTGGCTCTCGCCGAGGGACAGCTGGCTCGGCGTCACCATGCCGGTGGCCTGGATCGTGCCCATGATGTCCAGCATGCCGGCGCCCTGGCGGTGCGTCTGGTCCAGCAGGCCCAGGCCGGGGTTGCCCTGCCAGTTCTTCGGGTCGGCCGTGTTCTGCATGCGCGCCATCATCTGGCCGGCCCGGATCTTCGGGTCGGCTTCGAGGATCAGCGCAGCCGCGCCGGCGACGTGCGGCGAGCTCATCGACGTGCCCGACAGCACCGCCTGGCCGCCCTGCTCGAGCGGGTAGCTCGACAGGATGCCGCCGCCCGGGGCGCCGATGTTGGGCTTGAGGTCGAGTTCGGCGGTGAGGCCGTACGAGCTGAAGCCCGAGATCAGGCCGCCGGTGCCGAAGGGCCACGAGACGTAGTTGCCGCTCCAGGTCAGCGACGTCGGGCCGGCGGCGATGGCGGCGTCGAGCGCCGCGCCCTGCGCCGCGGTGACGGCGACGACCGGGATCGTGATCGGCACCGCGCCGGCTACGGTCGGGTTCAGCGCGCCGGCGGCGTTGTTGTAGAGCACGACCGCTGCCGCGCCCGCGGCCTGCGCGTTCGCGGCCTTGACGGCGAAGCCGCAGGTGCCGCGGCGGATCAGCACCGCCTGGCCGGCCAGGCTGCCGGCGGCGAGCGGATCGCAGCCGTCGTTGGTGGTCGCCGGCGTGCCGGTCTTGGCCATCGGCAGGCTGCCGCTGGTCGGGGCGAGCGGCGAGGCCGAGGCGCTGTTGTAGCCGAACGGCGTGCTGCCCACCGTGAACGAGAGCTGCGCGTTGTCGAACGAGGCGACACCGATCACGTTGTCGCCCACGCCCGGCGCGCCGGCCGCGAACAGGGCGTCGGGCGACGAGCCGTTGGGCCCGTTGTTGCCGATCGACGCCACCATGACGACGCCCTTCTTCACGAGGCGGCTGGTCGCCTGCGCGGTCGGGTACTGCGGCCACTGGCGGCCCGAGCCGAGGCTCTGGTTGACGACGTCCATGCCGTCCTCGTAGGCCTTCTCGAGCGCGGCGACGATGATCTCGGAGGACGTCGTGCCGGTGCAGCCGAACACGCGGTAGGCGCCGAACTGCACGCCCGGCGCCACGCCGACGAGGCCGCCGCCGTTGGCGCCGACGATGCCCGCCACGTGCGTGCCGTGTCCGTTGCAGTCGTCGGGGTTGGCGTCGGGGTTCGGCACCTGCGCGGCGGGGTCGTCCGACGACGAGTCGTACCCGTCGCCGACGAAGTCGTGGCCGGCGACGACGCGCGCGGTCGGGAAGCTCGCGCTGCCCGGCACGCCGCTGCCGCCGAAGGCCGGGTGGTCGATGTCGATGCCGGTGTCGATGATGCCGACCTTGATGCCGCGGCCCGACAGGCCCAGCGACTGCTGCGCCACCTTGGCGCCGGTGAGCTCGATCGCCGCGGCGAGGTCGAGCGCGTTGCCGGCCACCTGCAGCGGCGACGGTGCATCCACTCGCATCACGGGGTAGATGGCCTTCACGCCGGGCAGCTGCAGCAGCTTGGCGCGGTCCTTCGCGCCGACCTCGACCGTGAAGCCGTTGAACAGCGTCCCGTAGCTGCGGCGCTCCTTCATGCGGATGTTGGCGGCGCGCGCATTGCTGCGGAAGTTCGCCTTCTCGATCTGCACCTCGCTCTTCGTGCGGCCGTCCGCGGTGGGCGCGCCCTCGAGCTCGACGAACCAGAGTCGTCCGGATTCAGACTCCGTGCTGGACACCGACTGCGCGTGCGCAGCGAAGACCGAGACAGCTGCCGCGATGGCGGTCAGCATCGGTCGCATGTGCGGGAACTTCATCCACTCTCTCCTGTGAGCGACACCTTTCGTGAAGGTGCCGGAACGTGGGCTGCCAACGGTCCCCGGGTCGTGATGCCGACACGCCGGTCGGACGTGCGGCCCCCTGAACGATCGCCGGGGTCCGAAGGGCGGGCTGCCATCCGCGCCTTCGAAAGTGGGGCTGATTATGTTGAGCCTGCAATCGTCTTGACTACGCGCTTGCCCGAGTGTCGGCCGCACTCCCCCCGCATTCGAGGGTTGGGGCTGGCGCGAACTGTGCAGATCAGCCACCTAGAATTCTCCGATTCCGCCCTTTGCCTCCGCCATGACCGAGTCCCGTGCCGCGAAGCCGACGCTCGACGCGCGCACGCTCGTCGAGCGCGCGCCCGGCCTGATCACCACCCCGAACCTGCGCCTCGAATGGCCGCGCGCCGCGCACGCCGCGGCGGTGCGCGAAAGCGTCAACGCCTCGCTCGCGTCGCTGCAGTTCGTGCGCTGGGCGCAGCAGCCGTTCGACGACGACGCCGCGCGCCGCTTCTGCGAAGCCGACGCGGCGCAGGTCGCGGCCGGCCACGGCCTCATCTACTTCGCGTTCGAACGCGCGAGCGGCCGCTTCGTCGGCAACCTCGACCTGCACACGTTCGACTTCAGCGTGCCACGCTGCCAGATCGGCTACGTGGGTGACCTGCGCTTCGCGCGCCGCGGGCTGATGCGCGAGGCCGCGCTGACGCTGGTGGACCTGGCGTTCGAGCTCGGCATCGAGCGCGTCGAGGCGTGGTGCGACCTGCGCAACGAGCGCTCGATCCACTTCGCGCAGACGCTCGGGCTGCTCTATGAAGGGCTGATGCGCGGCGTCGAGCGCGACACGCAGGGCGCGCTGTGCGACCAGGTCCTGCTGGCGCGCCTGCGCAGCGACCGCGCGCCCTGAGGCGCGGCGCCATCGCGCGCGGCGGCCTCCTAGAATGGGCCGCCTCTCCAGCGAACGCCGAAGCGCCATGCCCGTCAACCTCACCGCTCCCGAACCGAAGACCCTGAAGCCGGTGGCCGGCGTGCGCATCGGCACCGCGATGGCCGGCGTGCGCAAGGCGAACCGGCGCGACCTCGTCGTCTTCGCGCTCGACGCCGGCAGCGCCGTCGCCGGCGTCTTCACGAAGAACCGCTTCTGCGCCGCGCCGGTGCAGGTGTGCCGCGAGCACCTGGCGGGCGGCGCCGGTGCGCGCGCCATCGTCGTCAACACCGGCAATGCGAACGCCGGCACCGGCGCCGACGGGCTGGCGCGCGCACGCCGCACCTGCGCGGCGCTGGCCGGCTTGATGGGCGTCGCGGCGGACCAGGTGCTGCCGTTCTCCACCGGCGTCATCATGGAAACGCTGCCGGTCGAGCGCATCGAGGCCGGCCTGCCGGCCGCGCTGGCGGCCTTGACCGAAGACGCCTGGGCGCTGGCCGCCGAGGGCATCATGACGACCGACACGCTGCCGAAGGCGGCTTCGCGCCAGGTCATGATCGGCGGCCGCCTCGTCACCGTGACGGGCATCGCCAAGGGCGCCGGCATGATCCGGCCCAACATGGCGACGATGCTGGGCTTCGTCGCCACCGACGCCGTCGTCGCGCCGGCGCTGTTGCAGCCGCTGGTGAAGGAAGCGGCCGACCAGAGCTTCAACCGCATCACGATCGACGGCGACACCTCGACCAACGACTCCTTCGTGCTGGTGGCGACGCAACGCGCCGGCCACGCGGAAATCACCTCGCTCGACGCGGCCGACGGGCTGGCGCTGCGCGCCGCGGTGATCGCGGTGTCGGAGCAGCTCGCGCAGGCCATCGTGCGCGACGGCGAGGGCGCCACCAAGTTCATCACCGTCAAGGTGCAGGGCGGCCGCACCGAGGACGAATGCCGCCTCGCGGCCTACGCGATCGCGCACTCGCCGCTCGTGAAGACGGCGTTCTTCGCCAGCGACCCCAACCTCGGCCGCATCCTCGCGGCGGTGGGCTACGCCGGCATCGACGACCTCGACCAGGGGCTCATCGACCTCTTCCTCGACGACGTGCACGTGGTGCAGCGCGGTGGCCGCCGCCCCGAGTACACCGAAGCCGAAGGCCAGCGCGTGATGAAGGGCAGCGAGATCACGATCCGCGTCGACCTGCACCGCGGCCCCGCGCAGGCGCTGGTCTGGACCTGCGACCTGTCGCACGACTACGTCAGCATCAACGCCGACTACCGCTCGTAGCGCGCGCGTGGGCCGGCTCGCGCGCCTGCTGAACCTGCCCGAGGGCGACCTCTGGCGTGACCCGAGCTACCTGCGCCTGTGGAGTTCGATCCTCACCGCGAGCTTCGGCAACCAGGTGATGATCCTCGCGCTGCCGCTGACCGCGGCGGTGCTGCTGCAGGCCAGCCCGACGCAGATGGGGCTGCTGACCGCGATCGAGCTGCTGCCCTTCCTGCTGCTCTCGCTGCCCGCCGGCGTGTGGCTGGACCGCGTGCGCAAGCTGCCGGTGTACGCGGGTGGCGAACTGCTCGTCGCTGCCGCCGCGATCACGGTGCCGGCGGCGTGGTGGATGGGCTGGCTGACGATGCCCTGGCTCTATGTCGTGGGCTTCGTCGTCGGCACCGTGCACACGGTGTCGGGCACGGCGGCGCAGATCGTGCTGACGCAGGTGGTGGCGCGCGAGCGGCTGGTCGAGGCGCACGCGAAGAACGCGCTCGCGTCTTCCGGCGCCGAAGTCATGGGCCCGGGCCTCGCGGGGCTGCTGATCAAGCTCTTCGGTGCGCCGCTGGCGATGCTGGTGAATGCGGCGCTGCTGATCGGCTCGGCGGCGATCCTGAAGGGCATCCGCGTCTACGAGCGGCGCGACGCGCGCAACGCCACCCACTTCGGCCGCGACCTGATGGTCGGCCTGCGCTTCGTGCTCGGCAACCGCCTGCTCGTCACGCTGGCGGTGCTGATGGGCGGGTGGCAGATGGCGCACTACGCGGCGGTGACGGTGCAGATCCTGTTCGCGACGCGCACGCTCGGCCTGTCCGAGCAGGCGGTCGGGCTGTGCTACATGGGCGTGGGCGCCGGCACCATCGCCGGCAGCGTGCTCGGGCGGCGCGTCAGCCACCGCATCGGGCCCGGTCCCTGCCTGGTGGCGGGCTTCGCCATCGTCGGCCTCGGCTGGGCGCTCGTCGCGGTGGCGCCGGCGGGGCCGTGGGGCGTGGCGGCGTTCGCGCTGATGATGATGCTGTTCGCCGGCGGTGCCGTCTTCATCTTCATCAACTTCCTCGCGTTGCGGCAGGCCGTGACGCCGGAGCCGCTGCTCGGCCGCATGACGGCGACGATGCGCTGGCTCACGCTGCTGGCCGCCGGCCCCGGCGCGCTGCTCGGCGGCTGGCTCGGCGAGCACCTGGGCCTGCGCTGGACGCTCGCTTTCGCGGCCGGCGTGTCGCTGCTGCTGGTGGTGGTGGCGTGGCGGCTGCCGCGCATCCGCGAACTGAAGACGCTGCCCGAACCCGAACGCCCGACCGACTGGCTCGGCCTCGAGGCCGACGTGCGGCCGAGTTGAAGCGCCGCCCGCATCCCTAGCGCTGCGCTTGTCGGCGCCGGGGCGCGCTGCTAGAGTGCGCCCCACTCACCTTCCGACGAGACTTCGATGAACCGCACCCCACCCCGCCAACGCGCCCGCAAGGGCACGCGGGTCGCGCGCGTGGCGGCGGTCATCGGGCTCGCCGCGGCCGCCGGCTTCATCGCCTTCGGCGGCGCGCAGGACATGCCGGCGCCGGCCACGCAAAGCGCGTGCTCCGGTTGGTCGCTGTCCTTCATCACCGTCCTCTAGCACCCCTCTCGGCTGCGGCCCACCGGCTCCGCTGAGACATCGGCGGAATTGCCGGCTCGTCGCCGCGGCATTCGCGCCGGCTTCCTGGCCCCACCCGGGCCGAGCGCGACGAAGGGAGAACAAGACCATGAGACCCAGCCTCCTCCAGCGCCTGCGTGGCCGCCTGCGCGCCGCGCTGGCGCTGCCCGCCGGCGACCTGTTGCGCGACGCCGCGTACCGGCGCCTCTTCGCGTCGATCCTGATCAGCTCCTTCGGCGGCCAGGTGACGATGCTCGCGCTGCCGCTCACCGGCGCCGTGCTGCTGAATGCCACGCCGACCGAGATGGGCTGGCTGACCGCCCTGGAGATCCTGCCCTTCGTGCTGCTGTCGCTGCCCAGCGGCGTCTGGCTGGACCGGGTGCGCAAGCTGCCGGTCTACGTGGCCGGCGAGCTCTTCATCGGCGTGGCAGTCGCCACCGTGCCGCTGGCGTGGTGGCTCGGCTGGCTGTCGATGGGCTGGCTGTACGCGGTGGCGTTCGCGATCGGCGTCGTCTACACGACGGCGGGCAGCGCCGCGCAGATCGTGCTGACGCAGGTGGTGCCGCGCGAGCGGCTCGTCGAGGCGCACGCGAAGAACGCGCTCGCCAGTTCGGGCGCCGAGGTCGCCGGCCCGGCCTTCGCCGGTCTGCTGATCAAGCTGTTCGGCGCGCCGCTCGCGCTGCTGGTCGATGCCGTGCTGGTGGCGATGTCGGCGGCCATCCTGCGCGGCATCCGCATTGCCGAGCAGGTGACGGTGCGGCACGACGCCCACTTCGGCCGCGACCTGGCCGCCGGCCTGCGCTTCGTGTTCGAGCACCGCCTGCTGGTGGCGCTGGCGGTGGCGGTCGGCGCCTGGCAGATGTGCCACAACGCCGCGCTCGTGGTGCAGATCCTGTTCGCGACGCGCGTGCTCGGCCTGGGCGAGCAGGCGATCGGCCTGTGCTACGTCGGCATGGGGCTGGGCACGGTGCTGGCCAGCGTGCTGGGCCACCGGCTCAGCGAACGCATCGGCCCCGGGCCCTGCCTGGTGCTCGGCTTCGCGCTCTGCGGGCTGGGTTGGGCGCTGCTCGCCGCTGCCCCCGCCGGCCCCTGGGGCGTGGCCGCGTTCGCGGTGATGCTGCTGCTGTTCTCGACCGGTGCGGTGTTCGTGTTCATCAACTTCCTCGCGCTGCGCCAGGCGGTGACGCCGACGCCGCTGCTGGGCCGCATGACGAGCACGATGCGCTGGCTGATCCTGCTGCCGGCGGGCCCGGGCGCGCTGCTCGGTGGCTGGCTCGGCGAGCACCACGGCCTGCGCTCGGCGCTCGCGTTCGCCGCCGGCGGCGCCGCGCTGCTCGTGCTGTTCGCGTGGCGACACCCGGTGATCCGCGGCGTGCGTGCGTTGCCGTCGCCTGCGCCGACAATCGCGCCCACGATGGTGCCGACCCGGGAGGGTGCTTGAGATGAAGGTTGAACCGCTGCTGTCCGACGTGCCCGAACGCCTGCTCACCGAGCGGCTGATCCTGCGCTGCGCGCGCCCGGGCGACGGGCCGGCGCTGCAGGCCTCGGTCGACGCCTCGCTCGAAGGCCTGCGCCCGTGGATGCCGTGGGCGCAGGCGGCGCAGAGCCCGGAAGAGTCCGAAGCCATCGTGCGCCGCATGGCCGGGCAGTTCGCGCTGCGACAGGACCTGCCGTTCTCGATGTTCGAGCGCTGCGCCGGCGATGCCGAGGGGCTGCACGTCGGCGGCACCGGCCTGCACCGCATCGACTGGGGCGTGCCGCGCTTCGAGATCGGCTACTGGGTGCGCACCGGCTTCGAGGGCCAGGGCCTGGTGACGGAGGCGGTGCGCGCGCTGTCGCGCCTGGCCTTCGACCGCCTGCGCGCGGCGCGCGTGGAGATCCGCATGGACACGAACAACGCCGCCAGCCGGCGCGTGGCCGAGCGCGCCGGCTTCACGTTCGAGGGCATCCTGCGGCGCGACACGCTGACACCCGACGGCCAACTGCGCGACACCTGCATCTACAGCCGCGTGCGCGGCGTGGAAGAGCCGGTGTCGTGACGCGTGTTCAGTCGAACACGCCCGCGGGGGCAGGCGAGAAGCGGTCGACGGCGTCGGTGATGAGGCCGTCGATCCCCAGCGCCAGCAGCCGGCGTGCCTCGGGCGGGTCGTTCACGGTGTAGCAGAGCGCGCGCTGGCCGGCGCCGTGCAACTGCGCGATCAGCGCCGCGTCCATCAGCGCGTGGTTCGTGACGACGGCCACGCAGCCCAGCGTCTGCGCCATCTCGAACCAGCCGGGCCACAGCGTGTCGACGAGCAGCGCGCGCGGGATCTCGGGCGCGCTCTCCTTCGCGCCCAGCAGCGCCTCGGGGCGAAACGAGCTGAACAGCGGCAGCGCCGCGCCGTCGCGCCACAGGCGCTGGCAGGCTTCGCCGACGGCGATGCCGGTGGCGTGCTCGAGCTTCGGCGTCGGCTTGATCTCGATGTTGAGCGCGAAGCCGTTGCGCTGCACGTAGCGCGCGATCGACGCCAGGCTCGGGATCGGCTCGCCGGCGTAGGCGCGCGAATGCCAGCCGCCGGCGTCGGTGCGCGAAAGCTCGTGCCAGGGGCGCTCGCCGGCAGTGCCGCGTTCGGGCGTCGTGCGGTCGAGCGTGGCGTCGTGCAGCAGGAAGGGCACGCCGTCGGCGCTGAGCTTCACGTCGCACTCGAAGGCGCGGTAGCCGTGCGCGGCGCCGACGCGGAACGCGGCCAGCGTGTTCTCCGGCGCCAGCCTGCCGGCGCCGCGGTGGGCGATCCACAGCGGGTAGGGCCAGGGCGCCATCACGCCACCCGTGCGCCGCTGCCGCTGTCGAACCAGTGCAGCTGCCCCGGGGACATGTGCAGCTGCACCGTGTCGCCGGGCTTCGGCGGCACGCGCGTGGCGTCGATGCGCAGCGTGAACAACAGGTCGCCCAGGCGGCCGTACACCAGGCGCTCGGCGCCCAGCATCTCCAGCATCTCCACCTTCAACGGCCAGCCGCCGTTCGGCGCCGTGCCCAGCTCGGCGTGCTCGGGGCGCAGGCCAAGCGTCAGCGCGCCGGCGCGCGGCGCCGGCTGCGGCAACGGCAGCGTGAGGCCGCCGACCGTGAAGCGCGAGCCGTCGGCCTGGCCGGCCAGCAGGTTCATCGGCGGGCTGCCGATGAAGCCGGCGACGAAGGTGCTGGCCGGCGCGCCGTACACCTGCTCCGGCGTGCCGATCTGCTCGATGCGGCCGCCGTTCATGACGATCAGGCGCTCGCCCAGCGTCATCGCCTCGACCTGGTCGTGGGTGACGAACAGCGAGGTGATGCCGAGCTCGCGGTGCAGCTTCTGGATCTCGAGGCGGGTCTGCGCGCGCAGCTTGGCGTCCAGGTTGGACAGCGGTTCGTCGAACAGGAAGACCTGCGGCTGGCGCACGATGGCGCGGCCCATCGCGACGCGCTGGCGCTGGCCACCCGACAGCTGGCGCGGCTTGCGGTCGAGCAGCGCGCCGAGTTCGAGGATCTTCGCCGCCTTCTGCACGCGCACGTCGATCTCGGCCTTCGGCACCTTCGCGATCTTCAGGCCGTAGGCCATGTTGTCGTACACGCTCATGTGCGGGTAGAGCGCGTAGTTCTGGAACACCATCGCGATGTCGCGTTCGGAAGGCTCGAGCTGGTTCACGACGCGGCCGCCGATGCTGATGTCGCCGCCGGTGATGTCCTCCAGGCCGGCCACCATGCGCAGCAGCGTGCTCTTGCCGCAGCCGCTGGGGCCGACGATGACGATGAACTCGCCGTCGGCGATCTCGGCGTTGACGCCGTGGATCACCTTGACGGCCTTCGGCCCGGAGCCGTAGGTCTTCTCGACCGCGGAAAGCGAGATCGCGCCCATGCTGTTTCTTATTTCTCGGTGTCGACCAGGCCCTTGACGAACCACTTCTGCATCAGCAGCACGACGAGCGCCGGCGGGATCATCGCCAGCATCGCGGTCGCCATGACGGCGTTCCACTCGGTGGCGGCGTCGCCGCCGGAGATCATGCGCTTGATGCCCATCACCACCGGGTACATGTCCTCGGTGGTCGTCACCAGCAGCGGCCACAGGTACTGGTTCCAGCCGTAGATGAACTGGATGACGAAGATCGCCGCGATCGAGGTCGACGACAGCGGCAGCAGCACGTCCTTGAAGAAGCGCAGCGGGCCGGCGCCGTCGATGCGCGCCGCCTCCACCAGTTCGTCGGGCACGGTGAGGAAGAACTGGCGGAACAGGAAGGTGGCGGTCGCCGACGCGATCAGCGGCACCGTGAGGCCGGCGTAGCTGTTCAGCATGCCGAGGTCGGAGATGACCTTGTAGGTGGGCAGGATGCGCACCTCCACCGGCAGCATCAGCGTGATGAAGATGAGCCAGAAGACGAGGTTGCGGCCGGGGAAGCGGAAGTACACCACCGCGAACGCCGACAGCAGCGAGATCGCGATCTTGCCGATCGCGATGACGAGCGCGCTGACCAGGCTCACCATCATCATCGGCGCCACCGGGGCGATGGTGCTGCCGTACTGCGTCTGCCCGCCGAACAGCGCGAGCCGGTAGCTTTCGACCATGTTGTCGCCGGGCAGCAGCGACATCGGCACGTTCTGCACGATCTGCTCGGCCGTTTGCGTGCTGGCGATGAAGGTGATGTAGACCGGGAAGGCGACGATGATGACGCCCAGCACCAGCACGAGGTGCGACAGCGCGGTCGCGACCGGACGGTTCTCGATCATCAGTAGTTCACCCGCCGCTCGACATAGCGGAACTGCACGACCGTGAGCGCGACGACGATCACCATCAGCACGACGGACTGCGCCGCCGAGCCACCGAGGTCCATCGCCTTGAAGCCGTCGAAGTAGACCTTGTAGACCAGGATCGCCGTGTCCTTGCCGGGGCCGCCGCTGGTGGCGGCGTCGACGATCGCGAAGGTGTCGAAGAAGGCGTAGACGATGTTGATGACGAGCAGGAAGAACGTGGTCGGCGTCAGCAGCGGGAACTGCACCGTCCAGAAGCGGCGCCACGGGCCGGCACCGTCGATCGCGGCGGCCTCGACCAGGCTCTTCGGAATCGACTGCAGGCCGGCCAGGAAGAACAGGAAGTTGTACGACACCTGCTTCCACACGGCGGCCAGCACGATGAGGATCATCGCGTCGGTGCCGTCGAGCAGGTGGTTCCAGTCGAAGCCGGCGGCGCGCAGCCAGAAGCTGACGATGCCGATCGACGGCGCGAACATGAACAGCCACAGCACGCCGGCCACCACCGGCGCCACCGCGTAGGGCCAGATCAGCATCGTCTTGTAGACGCCCGAGCCCTTGACCACGCGGTCGGCCATGACGGCGAGCGCCATCGACACCGTGAGGCCGATCGACGCCACCAGCAGCGAGAACACCGCCGTCGTCTTGAACGACGCGAGGTAGCTCTCGTCAGCGACGAGCGCCTTGAAGTTGTCGAGGCCGACGAACTCGGTGGTGGTGCCGAACGCATCCTGCTGCAGCACGCTGTAGTACAGCGCCTGGCCCGCCGGCCAGAAGAAGAACACGAGCACGATGGCGAGCTGCGGGGCGACCAGCGCCCACGGCAGCCACCAGCTCTTGAAGCGGACCCGCTTTTCGACGGCCACGTGGAAGCGTCAGCCCTTGTTCGCCTTCTGGAACTTCTCCAGTTCGACGTCGGCGCGCTTCTTGATCGTGTCCAGGCCTTCCTTCGCGCTGCGCTTGCCGGCCCAGACCTGCTCGAGTTCCTCGTCGATGATCGTGCGGATCTGCAGGAAGTTGCCCAGGCGGATGCCGCGCGACTTGTCGGTCGTCTTGCGGATCATCTGCGTCACGCTGACGTCGGTGCCGGGGTTCTGCTTGTAGAAGCCGCTCTTCTCGGTGATGCCGAAGGCCGCCGTCGTGATCGGCAGGTAGCCGGTTTCCTGGTGGCTCTTGGCCTGCACGTTGGCGTCGGACAGGTACTTGAAGAACTCGGCCACGCCCTTGTATTCCTCGGGCTTCTTGCCGCTCATCACCCACAGGCTGGCGCCGCCGATGACGGTGTTCTGCGGCGCGCCCTGCACGTCGGGGTAGTAGGGCAGCGTGCTGATGCCGCCCTGGAACTTCGAGTTGCGCTTGACGGCGCCGTACAGCGCCGACGAGCCGGTGGTCATCGCGCACTCGCCTGACACGAAGGTGGCGTCGGCCGAGTTGTTGCGGCCCTTGTAGACGAACAGGCCCTGCTGCGCCATGTTGGCCAGGTTCTCGATGTGGCGCACGTGCAGCGGGGTGTTGATCGCCATGCGCGTGTCCAGGCCGGTGAAGCCGTTGCGCTTGGTGGCGTACTCCACGTTGTGCCAGGCGCTGAAGCTCTCGAGCTGCGTCCAGCTCTGCCAGCTGGTGGTGAAGGGGCACTTGTGGCCGCTGGCCCTCAGCTTGGCGGCGGCCAGCGTGACTTCGGGCCAGGTCTTCGGCGGGTTCTCGGGGTCGAGGCCGGCCGCCTTGAAGGCATCCTTGTTGAAGTGGAAGACGGTCGTCGAGCTGTTGAACGGCAGGCTCAGCATCTGGCCGTTCGGCGCCGTGTAGTAGCCCGACACGGCCGGCACGTAGACCGAGGTGTCGAACTTGGCGCCGCCCATCTGCATGATCTCGCTGACCGGCTTGATGGCGCCCTTGCTGGCCATCATGTTGGCGGTGCCGACCTCGAAGACCTGCAGGATGTGCGGTGCGTTGCCGGCGCGGAAGGCGGCAATGCCGGCGGTCAGCGTCTCGGGGTAGGTGCCCTTGAAGACGGGCACCACCTTGAACTGCGTCTGCCTGGAGTTGAAGTCCTTGGCGAGGCCATTGACCCATTCGCCGAGCTGGCCGCTCATCGCGTGCCACCACTGGATCTCGGTCTGGGCGTGCGCGGGCAGGGTGAAGGCGGCGGCGACCAGCGCCGGAAGAAGGACCTTGGATTTCATGCGGGCTCCGTGAGTCGGTGGGCGGGTAAACCCATGACTGTGCATTCGGTTTGTGACAGCCGGGTTTCTGTCATGGATGGGCGCCCAGGGGCAACGGGGATAACCCCGCTGGTCCGCGGCCCCGATCCGGGCGGGGATGCTGCACTGCGGTAGCATTCGCGGTTCCCCATGAACGCTCCGCTCCCTCTGGAATCCGCGGTGGGCCCGGACGCCGAGGCCGACGACGCCAGCGTCGTCCGCCTGCGCGAGATCCCCTACAACTACACCTCGTTCTCCGACCGCGAGATCGTGCTGCGGCTGCTGGGCGCGCGGGCCTGGGAACTGCTGAACCTGCTGCGCCAGGAACGCCGCACCGGCCGTTCGGCGCGCATGCTCTACGAGGTGTTGGGCGACATCTGGGTCGTCCAGCGAAACCCCTACCTCGAAGACGACCTGCTGACGAGCGCGAAGCGCCGCCGCCTGCTGATCGAGGCACTGCACCACCGGCTGGGCGAGATCGAGCGCCGCCGCAGCGAAGGCGATGCCGACCGCAACGCGCTCGTCGGTGAGCTGCTGGTGGCCGCGCGCGGTGCGGTGGAGCGCTTCGCGCGCCGATTCGACGACGTGGCCGCGTTGCGCCAGCGCACGCGTCGCGCGCTCGGCCGCGCCACCGCCAAGGACAACATCAAGTTCGACGGCCTGTCGCGCGTGTCGCACGTGACCGACGCCACCGACTGGCGCGTCGAGTACCCCTTCGTCGTGCTGACGCCCGACAGCGAGCGCGAGATGGCGGCGCTGGTGAAGGGCTGCATCGACCTCGGCCTCACCATCGTGCCGCGTGGCGGCGGCACCGGCTACACCGGCGGCGCGATCCCGCTCACCTGGAAGAGCGCGGTCATCAACACCGAGAAGCTCGAGCAGATGAGCGAGGTGGAGTTCGCGACCCTGCCCGGCGTCGATCACCCGGTGCCGACCGTCTGGACCGAGGCCGGCGTCGTCACGCAGCGCGTGGCCGACGCGGCGGAGCGCGCCGGCCACGTGTTCGCCGTCGACCCGACCTCGGCCGAGGCCTCGTGCATCGGCGGCAACATCGCGATGAACGCCGGCGGCAAGAAGGCCGTGCTGTGGGGCACCGCGCTCGACAACCTCGTCTACTGGCGCATGGTGACGCCCGAGGCGAAGTGGCTGGAGGTGCGGCGCATCGGCCACAACCTCGGCAAGATCCACGACGTCGAGGTCGCGAGCTTCGAGCTCCAGACCTTCGACGCCAGCGGCAAGAAGCTCGAGCGCACCGAGCGGCTGGACATCCCCGGCAGCGTGTTCCGCAAGGAAGGTCTGGGCAAGGACGTCACGGACAAGTTCCTCGCCGGCCTGCCGGGCATCCAGAAGGAAGGCTGCGACGGCCTGATCACCAGCGCGCGCTGGGTCGTGCACCGCATGCCGCCGCACGTGCGCACGGTGTGCCTGGAGTTCTTCGGCAACCCGAAGGACTGCGTGCCCTCGATCGTCGAGATCAAGGACTTCATGTTCGCCGAGATGAAGCGCCCGGGCGGCGCCATCCTCGCCGGCCTGGAGCACCTGGACGACCGCTACCTGAAGGCGGTCGGCTACGCCACCAAGAGCAAGCGCGCGCTGACCGGCAGCGGCCTGCCGAAGATGGTGCTGATCGGCGACATCGTCGGCGACGACGAGGACGCCGTCGCGCGCGCCACCAGCGAGGTCGTGCGCCTGGCCAACGGCCGCAGCGGAGAGGGCTTCGTGGCGGTCAGCGCCGACGCGCGCAAGCGCTTCTGGCTCGACCGCAAGCGCACCGCGGCGATCGCGCGCCACACCAACGCCTTCAAGATCAACGAAGACGTGGTGATCCCGCTGCCGCGCATGGGCGAGTACACCGAGGGCATCGAGCGCATCAACATCGAGCTCAGCCTGCGCAACAAGCTGCAGCTCGCCGACCGCCTGCAAGCCTTCTTCTCCCAGGGCCGCCTGCCGCTGGGCCGCGGCGACGACGCCGGCGAGATCCCGGGCGCCGAGCTGCTCGAAGACCGCGTGCAGCAGGCGCTGGCGCTGGTGCGCGAGGTGCGTGCGCTGTGGCAGGGCTGGCTCGAGCACCTGGACGCGGTGCAGCCCGACGAGCAGGGCGGCCCCGGCCGCAGCCTCTTCGCGCTGCTGCAGGACCACACGCTGCGCGCGTCGTGGAAGCTGCAGCTGCTGAAGCCGCTGCAGCAGGTGTTCTCCGGCGCGGCCTTCGCGCCGATCCTCGAGCAGTGCCGGGCGATCCACCAGGAGGTGCTGCGCGGCCGCGTCTGGGTGGCGCTGCACATGCACGCCGGCGACGGCAACGTGCACACCAACATCCCGGTCAACAGCGACAACTACGAGATGCTGCAGACCGCGCACGAGGCGGTGGGCCGCATCATGGCGCTGGCGCGCCGGCTCGACGGCGTGATCTCCGGCGAGCACGGCATCGGCATCACGAAGCTGGAGTTCCTGTCCGACGACGAGCTCGCCGGCTTCGCCGCCTACAAGGCCAAGGTCGACCCCGAAGGCCGCTTCAACAAGGGCAAGCTGCTGCGCGGCACGCCGCCCGACGGCACCTGGGCGTCGGACCTGTCGGCCGCCTACACGCCGAGCTTCGGGCTGATGGGCCACGAGTCGCTGATCATGCAGCAGAGCGACATCGGCGCCATCAGCGACAGCATCAAGGACTGCCTGCGCTGCGGCAAGTGCAAGCCGGTGTGCGCCACCCACGTGCCGCGCGCCAACCTGCTGTACAGCCCGCGCAACAAGATCCTCGCGACCTCGCTGCTGATCGAGGCCTTCCTCTACGAGGAGCAGACGCGCCGCGGCATCAGCCTGGCGCACTGGGCCGACTTCGAGGACGTCGCCGACCACTGCACCGTCTGCCACAAGTGCGAATCGCCGTGCCCGGTGAAGATCGACTTCGGCGACGTGACGATGAACATGCGCAACCTGCTGCGCAAGATGGGCCAGAAGAGCTTCCGGCCCGGCAACGCGGCGGCGATGCTGTTCCTGAACGCGACGAACCCGGAGACCATCCGCCTGATGCGCCGCGGCATGGTCGACGTCGGCTTCAAGGTGCAGCGCTTCGCCAACGACCTGCTGAAGCTGGCCGCGCGCCGGCAGACGAACGCGCCGCCGGCGACGGTGGGGCCTGCGCCCGTGAAGGAGCAGGTGATCCACTTCATCAACAAGAAGATGCCCGGCGGCCTTCCCAAGCGCACCGCGCGCGCGCTGCTGGACATCGAGGACCGCGACTACGTCCCGATCATCCGCGACCCGAAGTCGACCACCGCCGATTCCGAGGCGGTCTTCTACTTCCCCGGCTGCGGCAGCGAGCGCCTGTTCAGCCAGGTCGGGCTGGCCACGCAGGCCATGCTCTGGCACGCCGGCGTGCAGACCGTGCTGCCGCCGGGCTACCTGTGCTGCGGCTACCCGCAGCGCGGCAGCGGCCAGTTCGACAAGGCCGAGAAGAGCATCACCGACAACCGGGTGCTGTTCCACCGCGTGGCCAACACGCTGAACTACCTGGACATCAAGACCGTCGTCGTGTCGTGCGGCACCTGCTACGACCAGCTGCAGGGCTACCGCTTCGAGGAGATCTTCCCCGGCTGCCGCATCGTCGACATCCACGAGTACCTGCTGGAGAAGGGCATCACGCTGCCGGCCGGCGAGGGCGCCGCCGGCTACCTGTACCACGACCCCTGCCACAGCCCGATGAAGCTGCAGGAGCCGATGAAGACCGTGAAGGCGCTCGTCGGGCCCAACGTGCTGAAGAGCGAGCGCTGCTGCGGCGAGAGCGGCACGCTCGGCGTGACGCGGCCGGACATCAGCACGCAGATCCGCTTCCGCAAGGAGGAAGAGATCCGCAAGGGCGAGGCCGCGCTGCGCGAGCAGGGGGCGACCGGCGACCTGAAGATCCTGACCAGCTGCCCGAGCTGCCTGCAGGGCCTGTCGCGCTACCGCGACGACCTGTCCAACGGCCTGCTCGAGGCTGACTACATCGTCGTCGAGATGGCGCGCAAGCTGCTCGGCGAAGGCTGGCTCGAAGAGTACGTGGCGCGGGCCAACCAGGGCGGCATCGAGCGCGTGCTCGTCTGACGGCGCATCGCCCCGCGCGTCAGCAGGGGTTCAGGCAACGGCGGTGCGCGGCGATAAACTCTGCCGACACCCTTTGCCGTATCCCCCTTCCGCTGCCATGGCCGCCTCCACGACCCGCGAACCGCAACCCGTCTCGCTCACCGTCCACCAGGCTTCGCGCGTGCTGGAGATCGCCTTCGACGACGGCCGGCAGTTCCGCATCCCGTTCGAGCTGATGCGCGTGTACTCGCCGTCGGCCGAGGTGCAGGGCCACGGCCCCGGCCAGGAGGTGCTGCAGACCGGCAAGCGCGAGGTGGAGATCACCGACATCACCGGCGTCGGCCACTACGCCGTGCAGCCGCGCTTCTCCGACGGCCACGACACCGGCATCTTCACCTGGGGCTACCTGTACCACCTGGGTGCCGACGAAGCCGAGCTGTGGCGCCGCTACGAAGAGCGCCTGGCCGCCGCCGGCGCCGACCGCGACGCCCCCATGGCCGTGGCCGCCGGCGGCGCCTGCGGCCACCAACACTGAGATCGCTGCCCATGGCACAGACCCACTTCGGCTACGAGACCGTCGACGAATCCGAGAAGGCGCGCCGCGTGCGCGGCGTCTTCGACAGCGTGGCGCAGCGCTACGACCTGATGAACGACCTCATGTCGATGGGCATGCACCGCGTGTGGAAGCACTACACGGTGACGGTCGCCAACGTGCGCGAGGGCGACCGCGTGCTCGACATCGCCGGCGGCACCGGCGACCTGGCGCGTGCCTTCGCGCGCAAGGCCGGACCGCGCGGCACGGTGGTCCACACCGACATCAACGAGGCCATGCTGCGCACCGGCCGCGACCGCCTGATGGACGAGGGTCTGGCGCTGCCCACCATCACCTGCGACGCCGAGAAGCTGCCTTTCGCGAGCGGCAGCTTCGACCTCGTCAGCGTCGCCTTCGGCCTGCGCAACATGACGCACAAGGACGCCGCGCTCACCGAGATGTGCCGCGTGCTGCGGCCCGGCGGCCGGCTGCTCGTGCTGGAGTTCTCGAAGGTCGCGGCGCCGCTCGCCAAGCCCTACGACTGGTACTCGTTCAACGTGCTGCCGAAGATCGGCAAGTGGGTCGCGAAGGACGAGGAGAGCTACCGCTACCTCGCCGAGTCGATCCGCATGCACCCCGACCAGCAAGCCTTGAAGGCGCTGATGCAGGCGAACGGCTTCGGCCACGTCGACGTGCACAACCTGACGGCCGGCGTCGTCGCGCTGCACGTGGGGATCAAGTGCTGAACACGCTGGCGGCGTGGCGGCAGCGCCGCGGCGCCGGCGCGGCGGCGCGCGAGGTCGACGAGTTCCTGCGCGTCGCCCGCCTGTCCTTCGTGAAGCTGCAGGCCGCCTGGGACGCCGCCGACCTGGCGGCGCTGGCGGCGCTGACCACCGGGCCGCTCGCCGAGGAGCTGCGCGAGGAGCTCGCCGCGCGCGGCCCGGGCCCGAACCGCACCGAGGTGCTCACGCTCGACGCCCGCCTGCTCGCGATGGAGGAGCTGACGGAGGCCTACATCGCGAGCGTCGAGTTCTCGGGCCTGATCCGCGAGCAGCTCGACGCCGGCGCGGCACCGTTCCGCGAACTCTGGATGCTGGCGCGGCCGAAGGCCGACGGCGGCCCCGGCTGGCGGCTGGCGCGCGTGCAGGCCCTGGCGTGAACCCGGTGCGGTGCCGGCTCGGCGCCGCCGCGCTCGCGCTGGCCACCCTGGGCACCGGCTGCGGTGGCCGTTCCGGGGCGGGCGAACCGGCGGCGCGCGTCGGCGGCGACACCATCACCGTCGAGCAGGTCAATCAGGCCGTGCCGCCGCCGCAGCGCGGCCTGCGCGGCGAGGCCGCCGAGGCAGCGGCGCGGCAAGCCCTGGAGCGCCTGATCGACCAGTCGGTCGCGGCGGCGAAGGCCGAGGACCAGAAGCTCGACCGTGACCCGCGCGTGCAGCAGCAACTCGAGGCCGCGCGCCGCGAGGTGCTGGCCCGCGCCTGGCTCGACAAGGTGAGCGAGGGCGCCGCCCGGCCGACGCCCGACGAGGTGGCGCGCTACCACGCCGAGAAGCCGGCCTTGTTCAGCAACCGGCGCGTTTACAACCTGCAGGAACTGCTGGTCGAAGCGCGCCCGGAGCAGCTGCCAGACCTGCGCAGCCGGCTCGCGGCGTCGCGCAACATCGCCGAGTTCGTCGAATCGCTGCGCGGCGGTTCGTTCCGCTTCACGCTGACGCAGGCGGTGCGCGCCGCCGAGCAACTGCCGCTGGCGCAGCTGGACGCGATCGCCGGCCTGTCCGACGGGCAGGCCAGCCTGTTCCCGCACGCTGCCGGCGCGCAGGTGCTGGTGCTGGTGGGGTCGCGCGCGCAGCCGGTGTCGCTGGAGCAGGCGCGGCCGGCGATCGAGCAGTTCCTCGCCAACGAGCGCCGGCGCCGGATCGCCGAGGACGAGGTGCGGGCGCTGCGCGCGGCGGCGCGCGTCGAGTGGCTCGGGCGCTTCGCGGCCAGCGGCGCCGCGGCATCGGCGCCACCCCGGTGAGGCGCGCGCGCCGCATAAACTCGCCACTCACATGCGGTGCGCGGCAGTCGCGCGCCACCCGAGGGGAGAACTGAATGAAAGTCACGGTCGTGGGCACCGGCTACGTCGGTCTGGTGACTGGCGCCTGCCTGTCGGAGATGGGCAACCACGTCGTCTGCCTCGACGTCGACGAACGCAAGATCCGCATCCTCAACGACGGCGGCATCCCGATCCACGAGCCCGGCCTGAAGGAGATCGTGCAGCGCAACGTCGCCGCCGGCCGCCTGCAGTTCACCACCGACGTCGCGGCCGCGGTCGGCCACGGCACGCTGCAGTTCATCGGCGTCGGCACGCCTCCCGAGGAAGACGGCTCGGCCGACATGCAATACGTGCTGGCCGCGGCGGCGAGCATCGGCCGCCACATGACCGACTACAAGATCATCGTCGACAAGAGCACGGTGCCCGTCGGCACCGCCGACCGCGTTCGCGGCGCGGTGGCGGCCGCGCTGGAGGCGCGCGGCGTCAAGATCGACTTCGCCGTCGTCTCGAACCCCGAGTTCCTGAAGGAAGGCGCGGCGGTCGAGGACTGCATGCGGCCGGACCGCATCATCGTCGGCGCCGACGACGAGCGCGCGGTGCTGCTGATGCGCGCGCTGTACATGCCCTTCATGCGCAACCACGAGCGCCTGATGGTGATGGACGTGCGCAGCGCCGAGTTCACGAAGTACGCCGCCAACGCGATGCTCGCCACGCGCATCAGCTTCATGAACGAGCTGTCGCGGCTGGCCGAGCGCGTCGGCGCCGACATCGAGCAGGTGCGCCGCGGCATCGGCAGCGACCCTCGCATCGGCACCCACTTCCTGTACGCCGGCACCGGCTACGGCGGCAGCTGCTTCCCGAAGGACGTGAAGGCGCTGATCCACATCGGCCGCGAGAACGGCCTCGAGCTCGGCGTGCTGAAGGCGGTGGAGGACGCGAACGACCGCCAGAAGCACGTGCTCGTCGACAAGGTCGTGCAGCGCTTCGGCGACGACCTCGCGGGGCGCTGCTTCGCCGTCTGGGGCCTCGCGTTCAAGCCCAACACCGACGACATGCGCGAGGCACCGAGCCGCGTCATCCTGGCCGAGCTGGTGCGCCGCGGCGCCCGCGTGCGCGCCTACGATCCGGTCGCGATGGACGAGGCGCGGCGCGTGCTCGGCGATCTGCCCGGCCTCGAGTTCGTGGGCAGCCAGACCGAAGCCCTGAAGGGCGCCGACGCGCTCGTCGTCGTCACCGAGTGGAAAGAATTCCGCAACCCCGATTTCGACGACATCAAGGCGACGCTGAAGCACCCGCTGATCTTCGACGGCCGCAACCTCTACGACCCGGCGTTCATGAAGACCTTGGGCATCGAGTACCGCGCGATTGGAAGAGCCGGCGCGTGAAGCGCCACATGGTGCATAATGCGATGGCGAAATTGCTCAAGACCATTGTCTGACGGTCTTCTTGCTCTTGCCTCCTGACCGCTCCCCGCGGTCCCCAAGGGAGGCGACGGCCGAAATCCCTGCCTGGTGATCTTCTTGCGTGGCTTTGCACTGCGTCGGCATGTGCTGGCGCAGACCTTTGTTCTATTGATTGGCTTTACATGACTACGCAAACCGGCACCGTCAAATGGTTCGACGACGGCAAGGGCTTCGGCTTCATCACTCCCGATGGCGGCGGCAAGGATCTGTTCGCGCACTTCAGCGAAATCCAAGGCGGCACGGGCTTCCGCAGCCTCGCCGAGAACCAGAAGGTTCAGTTCGAAGTGAAGCAGGGCCAGAAGGGCCCGCAAGCCTCGAACATCAAGTCCATCTAAGGACCTGAACGCGCCGCCCCGTCAGCCCGCAACGTCGGCGCTGGCCAGGGGCGGTGCCGCCGCATCCTTCGGCGCTACCAAAGGCGCCGGGATGCCGGCCGGCAACGGCCACCGAACCCCGATCTCGGGGTCGTCCCAGCGGATGCTGCGCTCGCAGTCCTTCGCGTAGACGTCGGTGGTCTTGTAGAGGAAGTGCGTGTCGTCCTCCAGTGCGAGGAAGCCGTGCGCGAAACCCTCCGGAATCCACAGCTGACGCCGGTTCTCGGCCGTCAACTCGACCCCCACCCATTGCCCGAAGTGCGCCGAACCGCGCCGGATGTCGACCGCGACGTCGTAGGCCGCGCCTTTCACCACGCGCACGAGCTTGCCCTGCGCATGCGGCGGCAACTGGTAGTGCAGGCCGCGCAGCACGCCGGCCTTGCTGCACGAATGGTTGTCCTGCACGAAGCGGCGCGGCGCCGGCTCGCCGGCGGCGGCCAGCGCGGCCAGCCAGCGCGGCTCGTTGAAGGTCTCCATGAACCAACCGCGCTCGTCGCCGAATGCGGTCGGCTCGACGATCATCACGCCCGGCAGCGAGGTGGCGACCAGCTTCATCAGAACACCCGCTCGCGCAGCACCTGCAACAGGTACTGGCCGTAGCCGTTCTTCAGCATCGGCTGCGCCTGGCGTTCCAGTTCCTCGGCGCTGATCCAGCCGCTGCGGAACGCGATCTCCTCCGGGCATGCGACCTTCAGGCCCTGGCGTTTCTCGAGCGTGGCGATGAACTGGCCGGCCTCGAGCAGGCTGTCGTGGGTGCCGGTGTCCAGCCAGGCGTAGCCGCGGCCCATGATCTCGACCTCGAGCTGGCGCTGCTGCAGGTAGCGCGCGTTGACCTCGGTGATCTCGAGTTCGCCGCGTGCGCTGGGCTTGATCGACGCCGCGATGTCGCAGACCTGTTCGTCGTAGAAGTAGAGGCCGGTGACGGCGTAGTTGCTCTTCGGCTGCTTCGGCTTTTCCTCGATGCTCAGCGCGCGCTGCTGGCGGTCGAACTCGACGACGCCGTAGCGTTCGGGGTCGGTCACGTGGTAGGCGAAGACGGTGGCACCGGCGTCGCGCGTGCTCGCGCGCCTGAGCAGCGGCTGGAAGTCGTGGCCGTAGAAGATGTTGTCGCCCAGCACCAGCGCGCTCGGTGCGCCGCCGACGAAGTCGCGGCCGAGGATGAAGGCCTGCGCCAGGCCGTCCGGGCTGGGCTGCACGCAGTACTGCAGGTTCATGCCCCAGCGGCTGCCGTCGCCCAGCAGCGCCTCGAAGCGCGGCGTGTCCTGCGGCGTGCTGATGAGCAGCACGTCGCGGATGCCGGCCAGCATCAGCGTCGACAGCGGGTAGTAGACCATCGGCTTGTCGTACACCGGCAGCAGTTGCTTGCTGATCGCCAGCGTCGCCGGATGCAGCCGGGTGCCGGAGCCGCCGGCGAGGATGATGCCTTTGCGTTGCATGGAGGGCCTTTCGGCGTCTACTGACCGAGGAGCTCGACGAGCATGCGCTCGACGCCCGCCTGCCAGGGGGGCAGGTGCAGACCGAAGGCCTGGCGCAGCCTCGCGCAGTCGAGACGTGAATTGAGGGGCCGCGCGGCCGGCGTCGGATAGCCGCTCG
Source organism: Pseudomonadota bacterium (assembly GCA_963204815.1). GTDB lineage: Bacteria > Pseudomonadota > Gammaproteobacteria > Burkholderiales > Burkholderiaceae_C > Rubrivivax. The sequence continues at coordinate 37,614 of CAUJHQ010000092.1, forward strand.
TCGGCACGGCACGCACCGCGTCGGGCGCGACCTTGACCGGCCGGCCGGCGGCGCGCGCGCGTTCGATGACGGTGCGCGCGTAGCCGTGCCAGGTGGTCTCGCCGGCGGCGGCGCAGTGGTAGGTGCCCGCGAGTGCCGGCTCGGCGATCGCGCGCCGCAGTGCGTGCGCGGACACGTCGGCCAGCAGGTCGGCGCCGGTCGGTGCGCCGTGCTGGTCGTCGATGACGGCCAGCGCATCGCGCTCGGCCGCCAGCGTCAGCATGGTCTTCGCGAAGTTGCCGCCGCGCGTGCCGTAGACCCAGCTCGTGCGCAGGATCAGGTGGCGGCAGCCGCTGGCGCGGATCAGTTGCTCGCCTTCGAGCTTGGTGCGGCCGTAGATGTTGACCGGCCCGGTGGGCGCGTCCTCGCTGCGCGCGGCGCTGCCGCTGCCATCGAAGACGTAGTCGGTGCTGTAGTGCAGGAGCCAGGCGCCCAGCGTGGCCGCCTCGCGCGCCAGCACGGCCGCTGCGGTGGCGTTGACGGCGCGCGCCGCCTCGGCGTCGCTCTCGGCCTTGTCGACCGCGGTGTAGGCGGCGGCGTTGGCGATCACGTCGGGCTTCAGGGCTCGCACCAGGGCGGTCAGCGCCACGGGCTGCGTGAAGTCGGCGCGCTGCGCGGGCACGATCACCTCGCCCAAGGGGGCCAGCGATCGTTGCAGTTCCCAGCCGACCTGACCGTTGGCGCCGAGCAGCAGCAGCCTCATCGCGCGCTGTAGTTCGCGGCCACCCAGTCCCGGTAGCCGCCGCTCTGCACGTCGGCCACCCAGTCGGCGTGCTCGAGGTACCAGCGCACGGTCTTGCGGATGCCGGTCTCGAAGGTCTCGGCCGGGCGCCAGCCCAGTTCGCGCTCGATCTTGCGTGCGTCGATCGCGTAGCGGCGATCGTGGCCGGGCCGGTCCTTCACGTGCGTGATGAGGCGCGTGTACGGGCCTTCGGCGCTGGGCCGCAACTCGTCGAGCAGCGCGCACACGGTGTGCACGATCTCGCGGTTCGGCTTCTCGTTCCAGCCGCCGATGTTGTAGGTCTCGCCGACGCGGCCCTTCGCCAGCACGGTGCGGATCGCGCTGCAGTGGTCGCCGACGTACAGCCAGTCGCGCACCTGCAAGCCATCGCCGTAGATCGGCAGCGGCTTGCCCGCGAGGGCGTTGACGATCATCAGCGGGATCAGCTTCTCGGGGAAGTGGTACGGCCCGTAGTTGTTGCTGCAGTTGGTGGTCAGCACCGGCATCCCGTAGGTGTGGTGCCAGGCGCGCACGAGGTGGTCGCTCGCCGCCTTGCTGGCCGAATACGGGCTGTTCGGCTCGTACGGGTGCGTCTCGGTGAAGGCCGGTGCGTCGGGCGCGAGGCTGCCGTAGACCTCGTCGGTGCTGACGTGGTGGAAGCGGAAGGCCGCCTTCGCGTCGCCTTCGAGCGCCGACCAGTACGCACGCGCCGCCTCGAGCAAGGTGAACGTGCCCTCGACGTTGGTCTTGATGAAGGCGCCGGGGCCGAGAATGCTGCGGTCGACGTGGCTCTCGGCCGCGAAGTGCAGCACGGCGCGCGGCTGGTGTTCCGCCAGCAGGCGATCGACGAGCGCGCGGTCGCCGATGTCGCCCTTCACGAAGACATGGCGTGCGTCGCCCTGCAGCGACGCCAGGTTGCGCAGGTTGCCGGCGTAGGTGAGGGCGTCGAGGTTGACGACGCGCTCGTCGCGCGTGGACGCGTCGGCGAGCCAGTCGAGCACGAAGTTGCTGCCGATGAAGCCGGCGCCGCCGGTCACGAGGATCGTCATGGAACTCGCGGGTTGAGCCTAGTCCGCGGCGATTGTGACGCTCCAGCGGGGGCCTGATGCCCCGAAATGGCCGGTCATTTCCGGCCGTAGGTGTCCTCGAAGCGCACGATGTCGTCCTCGCCGAGGTAGCTGCCCGACTGCACCTCGATGATTTCCAGCGGCACCTTGCCGGGGTTCGCCAGCCGGTGCGTCTGGCCCAGCGGGATATAGGTGCTCTGGTTCTCGGCGAGCAGGATGACCTGGTCGCCGTTCGTCACCTCGGCGGTGCCGCTGACGACGATCCAGTGCTCGGCGCGGTGGTGGTGCATCTGCAGGCTCAGGGAGGCGCCGGGTTTCACCATGATGCGCTTGACCTGGTGGCGCGGCCCGTTGTCGATGCTGTCGTACCAGCCCCAGGGGCGGTGCACCTTGCGGTGCAGCGCCTGCTCGCCGCGCTGTTCGCGGCCGAGCTGGGCGACGATCTTCTTCACGTCCTGGCTCTTGGAGCGGTCGGCCACCAGCACGGCGTCGGCGGTCTCGACGACGATGACGTCGTCCAGGCCGACGGCGCTGACGAGCCGGCTCGTCGCGTGCACCAGCGTGTTGCGGCTGTCGGTGACGATGGCGTCGCCGACGCTGGCGTTGCCGTCGGCGTCCTTCGGCAGCACCTGCCACACCGCTTCCCAGGCGCCGAGGTCGTTCCAGCCGGCGGCGAGTTCGACCATGCGGATGTCGCGGTCGGTGCCCGGGCACTTCTCCATCACCGCGTAGTCGACCGATTCCGACGGCACGGCGGCGAACTCGGCCTTGCCCGGCCGCACGAAGCGCTGGTCGGCGGCACGTGCCGCCCAGGCGGCGCGGCAGGCGGCGGCGATGTCGGGCCGGAAACGTTCCAGCGCCTTCAGCCACACGCTGGCCTTCAGCACGAACATGCCGGCGTTCCAGAAGTAGCCGCCGGCGGCGAGGTAGCGCTCGGCGGTGCCGAGGTCGGGCTTCTCGACGAACTGCGCCACCTTGAGCGCACCGCCGGAGCCTTCGGCGCGGATGTAGCCGTAGCCGGTCTCGGGGCGGTCGGGCGTGATGCCCAGGATGGTGATGGCGCCCTCGGCGGCCAGCGTCACCGCGCGCCGCAGCGCCTGCGTGAAGGCCGCCTCGTCGGTGACGGTCTGGTCGGACGAGATCACCACCAGCACCGGGTCGGCGCCGCCTTCCTGCGCCTGCAGCGCGGCCAGCGTGAGCGCCGGCGCGGTGTTGCGGCCGACCGGCTCCAGCAGCACGGCCGACGGCTCCTGCTTGATCTCGCGCAGCTGGTCCAGCACCAGGAAGCGGTGCTCCTCGTTGCCGACGATCAGCGGCGCCGCCACCGCGGTGCCCGCCTCGCCCAGCGAGGCCAGCCGCGAGGCCGCCTGCTGGAACAGGCTGCTGTCGCCGCCGAGCACGAGGAACTGCTTCGGGAAGCCGGCGCGCGACAGCGGCCACAGCCGCGTGCCGGAGCCGCCGGCCATGATGACGGGTTGGACCTGGATGTTCTTGTTGCTCATGGGTTCTCGAATCCGTTGGGGTTCATCGATTGCCAGCGCCAGCTGTCCTCGCACATGCGGGCGAGGTCGTGGCGGGCCTGCCAGCCCAGCAGTTCTTGGGCGAGGGCCGGGTCGGCATAGCAGGCGGCCACGTCGCCGGGGCGGCGCGGCAGCACGCGGTACGGCACCTCGCGGCCGCTGGCGCGGGCGTAGGCGGCCACCACCTCCAGCACGCTGTAGCCGCGGCCGGTGCCGAGGTTGACGGTGAACGAGCCGGGCTGGTCGAGCAGACGCCGCAGCGCCGCCACGTGGCCTTCGGCGAGGTCGGTGACGTGGATGTAGTCGCGCACGCCGGTGCCGTCGGGTGTGGCGTAGTCGTCGCCGAAGACGCGCAGGAAGGGCTGGCGGCCGACCGCCACCTGCGCCACGTAGGGCATCAGGTTGTTCGGCGTGCCGCGCGGGTCTTCGCCGATGCGGCCGCTCGCGTGGGCGCCGACCGGATTGAAGTAGCGCAGGCAGCCGGTCTGCCAGGCGGCGTCGGCGGCGCCGAGGTCGCGCAGGATCGTCTCGCCCATCAGCTTGGTCTGGCCGTAGGGGTTGGTGGCGGTCAGGCGCGCGCCTTCGCGGATCGGCAGCGATTCGGGGTCGCCGTAGACCGTGGCGCTGGAGCTGAAGACGAAGCGCTTCACGCCGTGCCGCTGCATCGCCTGGCACACCGTGACGAGGCCGCCGATGTTGTTGGCGTAGTAGGCCAGCGGCTGGGCGGTCGATTCGCCCACCGCCTTGAAGGCGGCGAAGTGCACGCAGGCGTCGATGCGGTGGCGCGCGAACACGCCTTCCAGCGCGGCGGCGTCGCAGACGCTGGCGCGTTCGAACACCGGCGTGCGGCCGGCCAGCGCGGCCAGCCGGTTCAGCACCTCGGGCGAACTGTTGGAGAAGTCGTCGAGCCCGACCACGTCGAAACCCGCCGCCTGCAGGGCCAGCCAGGTGTGCGACGCGATGTAGCCGGCGGCGCCGGTCAGCAGGATGGTGGGCATTCGTGGCCTGGGTCGAGGGCGGCAGCGCGCGATTGTCGGCCATCGTGCGCGGCCAAACGGTGGCGCGGGCGCGCGCTGCCTACAATCCTGCACATGTTGCAGACCCTTGAAAGCCTGCTGGCGCCGGCCGTCATGGAGCGCCTGGCGCTCGTCGTCAACCACGTGCTGAGCAGCGAGAGCGTGGCCACCGAACGCCTGCGACCGCATGCCGGCCGCACGATCGAGCTCGCCGCGTCCGGCTGGCCCTCGCTGCTGCCGCCGCCGCCGCCCTGCGTGTTCCGCGTCACGCCGGCCGGGCTGGTGGAATGGTGCGGGCTGGCGCGCGACGTCGGCGCCGACCTCACGCTGAAGGTCGACGCCGGCAACCCGGCGCTGCTGGTCACGAAGATGCTGTCTGGCGAACTGCCGCCGGTGGCGATCGACGGCGACGCGCAGCTCGCCGGCGACGTGAACTGGCTGATGACGAACCTGCGCTGGGACGTCGCCGCCGACCTCGAACGCCTGTTCGGGCCCGCGGTGGCGCAGCAGCTCAACCGCCTGGGGCGTGCGCTCGCCCATGCGGTGCGCGCCGCGGTGCAGGGCCTGGGCCAGGTCACGGGCCGCCTGCGGCCGCGCGCCTGAGCGCGCCCGGGAGCAGCCCGATGCGCCAGTTCGCGCGCGCGCTCTTCATCGTCTTCACGGTCCTGCGCTTCGGCCTCGACGAGGTCGCGCTGTCGTCGTTCCGCCAGCGCTGGGTGCGCATCCTGGTGCGCATGGTCACGGTGGGCCGCCGCCTCGACGCGCCGCCTGGCGTGCGGCTGCGCCGGGCGCTCGAACGCCTGGGGCCGATCTTCGTCAAGTTCGGCCAAGTGCTGTCGACGCGGCGCGACCTGCTGCCGTTGGACATCGCCGACGAACTGGCCAAGCTGCAGGACCGCGTGCCGCCGTTCCCGGCTGCCGAGTCGCGCGCGCTCGTCGAGAAGGCCTTCGGCCGCCGCATCGACGACATCTTCCAGAGCTTCGAGACCGAGCCGGTGGCCAGCGCCTCGATTGCCCAGGTGCACTTCGCGACGCTGAAGACCGGCCGCGAGGTCGCCGTGAAGGTGCTGCGGCCGGGCATGCTGGACGTCATCGACGACGACATGCGCCTGCTGCACATGATCGCGCGCTGGGTCGAGCGCCTGTCGGCCGACGGCAAGCGCCTGAAGCCGCGCGAGGTGGTGTCCGAGTTCGACGCCTACCTGCACGACGAACTCGACCTCGTGCGCGAGGCGGCCAACGCGGCCCAGCTGCGCCGCAACATGGACGGCCTGAACCTGGTGCTGATTCCGGAGATGATCTGGGAGCTGTGCACGCCGGGCGTCATCGTCATGGAGCGCATGACGGGCGTGCCGATCAGCCAGCTCGACCGCATCCGCGCGGCCGGCGTCGACATCAAGAAGCTGGCGCGCGACGGCGTGACGATCTTCTTCACGCAGGTCTTCCGCGACGGCTTCTTCCACGCCGACATGCACCCGGGCAACATCCAGGTCAGCCTGGACCCGGCGACCTTCGGGCGCTACATCTCTCTCGACTTCGGCATCATCGGCACGCTGACCGAGGTCGACAAGGAATACCTCGCCTACAACTTCATCGCCTTCTTCCGCCGCGACTACAAGCGCGTGGCCGAACTGCACGTGGAGTCGGGCTGGGTGCCGCCGGGCACGCGGGTCGACGCCCTCGAAGGCGCCATCCGCGCCTGCTGCGAGCCGCACTTCGACCGGCCGCTGAAGGACATCTCGCTCGGCCAGGTGCTGATGCGGCTGTTCCAGACCTCGCGCCGCTTCAACGTCGAGATCCAGCCGCAGCTCGTGCTGCTGCAGAAGACGCTGCTCAACATCGAGGGACTGGGGCGCCAGATCGACCCCGACCTGGACCTCTGGAGCACCGCCAAGCCCTTCCTCGAGCGCTGGATGAACGAGCAGATCGGCTGGCGCGGGCTGCTCGAACGTCTGAAGAACGAGGCACCGCGCTACGCCCAGCTGCTGCCCGAACTGCCGCGCCTGCTGCACCAGCGCCTGCAGACCGCCCCCGGCGAGCGCGATTCGGCCTTGCTGGCCGCGCTGCTGGTCGAGCAGCGGGCCACCCGGCGCCTGCTGCAGGCGCTGCTGTGGGGTGCGCTCGGCTTCCTCGGCGGGCTGCTCGTCACGCGGGTCTGGCTGCACTACGCCGGCTGAAGCCCCGGCGCGGTGGGCGCCTCCCTTACAATTCCGCTTTTAATTCAAAGGCTTAGCCATGCCGATCTATGCGTACCGCTGCGCATCCTGCGGCCATGCCCAGGACGTGCTGCAGAAGATCTCCGATCCGGTGCTCACGGTCTGCCCGGCGTGCGGTGCGAATGCCTACGCCAAGCAGGTCACGGCGGCCGGTTTCCAGCTGAAGGGCTCGGGCTGGTACGTGACCGACTTCCGCGGCGGCAACGCCGCCGCCGCCGCGAAGAAGGACGACGCGCCGGCCGATGCGAAGGCCGATGCCGCCGCCGCACCCAAGGCGGCCGATGGCGCGGCGCCCGCCGCCGCGCCGGCTCCGGCCGCCCCCGCGCCGGCCCCGGCGCCCGCGCCGAGCGCCGGCGAATGACGCCCACTGCGACGGACACCGAGTGAAGAAATACATCCTTGCCGGCCTGCTGGTCTGGCTGCCACTGGGCATCACGATCTGGGTGCTGTCCTGGCTGCTGGGCGTGCTCGACGGCGTCTTCGCGGCGCTGCTGTCGGTCAGCCAGGCGGTGCTGCCGGCGTCGGCGTTCGCGTCGATCGAGGCGCTGCGCCACGTGCCCGGGCTGGGCGTGGCGGTGATGCTGGCGGGGCTGCTGCTCACCGGCGTCTTCGCGGCCAACTTCGTCGGCCAGTGGTGGCTGCACCAGTGGGACCGCATCCTGCAGAACATCCCGATCGTCAAGTCGATCTACAGCTCGGTCAAGCAGGTCTCGGACACGCTGTTCTCGTCCTCCGGCAACGCCTTCCGCGAGGCCGTGCTCGTGCAGTACCCGCGCCAGGGCTCGTGGACGATCGCCTTCGTCACCGGCAAGCCCGGTGGCGAGGTGGCCGGCCGCCTGCCCGGCGAGATGGTCAGCGTCTACGTGCCGACGACGCCGAACCCGACCTCGGGCTTCTTCCTCATGATGCCGCGCGAGGACGTGCACGTGCTGAACATGAGCGTCGACGAGGCGCTGAAGTACGTCATCTCGATGGGCGTCGTCGCGCCGCCCGAGAGCGCCTCCGCGGTCGCCGCCCCGGCGCGAAATTGACCGGGCCGGCCGCCTTCACGGCGCGCGGCCGGTCCTCAGGGCTTGCGAGAGAGCCCGCGCCACGCGAAACCCCCGAATACCGAAGCATCCGTCTGGAGTGACCCCATGAGAACCACCTACTGCGGCCTGGTCAGCGAAAAGCTGATGGACCAGACCGTCACGCTGATGGGCTGGGCCCATCGACGCCGCGACCACGGCGGCGTCATCTTCATCGACTTGCGCGACCGCGAAGGCCTGGTGCAGATCGTCTGCGACCCCGACCGTGCCGAGATGTTCGCCGCCGCCGAGGGCGTGCGCAACGAGTACTGCCTGCAGGTCGTCGGCAAGGTGCGGGCGCGCCCGGCCGGCACCGAGAACGCCAACCTGACGAGCGGCCGCATCGAGGTGCTGGCGCACGAGCTCGTGGTGCTGAACCCCAGCGTCACGCCGCCGTTCCCGCTCGACGACGAGAACCTCAGCGAGACGGTGCGCCTCACGCACCGCGTGCTCGACCTGCGCCGGCCGCAGATGCAGAAGAACCTGATGCTGCGCTACCGCGTCGCGATGGAGGTGCGCAAGTACCTCGACGAGCAGGGCTTCGTCGACATCGAGACGCCGATGCTCACGAAGAGCACGCCGGAAGGCGCGCGCGACTACCTCGTGCCCAGCCGCGTGCACGACGGCATGTTCTTCGCGCTGCCGCAGTCGCCCCAGCTGTTCAAGCAGCTGCTGATGGTGTCGGGCTTCGACCGCTACTACCAGATCACGAAGTGCTTCCGCGACGAGGACCTGCGCGCCGACCGCCAGCCCGAGTTCACGCAGATCGACATCGAGACCTCGTTCCTCGGCGAGGACGAGATCCGCGCCATCACCGAAGGCATGGTGCGCACGGTGTTCCGAAAGGCGCTGGGCGTGGAGCTGCCGGTCTACGGCCTGCTGACCTATGCCGAGGCGATGCACAAGTACGGCAGCGACAAGCCGGACCTGCGCGTCAAGCTCGAATTCACCGAGCTGACCGACGTGATGAAGACGGTCGACTTCAAGGTGTTCAGTGGCCCCGCCACCAGCAAGGGCGGCCGCGTCGCGGCGCTGCGCGTGCCCGGCGGCAGCGAGATGAGCCGCGGCGAGATCGACGCCTACACCGAGTTCGTCAAGATCTACGGCGCCAAGGGCCTGGCCTGGGTGAAGGTCAACGACGCCGGCAAGGGCCGCGAAGGGCTGCAGAGCCCGATCGTGAAGAACCTGCACGTCGCCGCCCTCGCCGAGATCATCGCCCGCACCGGCGCGCGCAACGGCGACCTGATCTTCTTCGGCGCCGACAAGGCCAAGGTCGTCAACGACGCCCTCGGCGCGCTGCGCGTGAAGATCGGCCACAGCGAGTTCGGCCGTACGCACGACCTCTTCGAGGACAAGTGGGCGCCGCTGTGGGTGGTCGACTTCCCGATGTTCGAGTACGACGAGGAGAACAGCCGCTGGAGCGCCGTGCACCACCCGTTCACCGCGCCGAAGGACGGCCACGAGGACCTGATGGACACCGACCCCGGTGCCTGCATCGCCAAGGCCTACGACATGGTGCTGAACGGCTGGGAACTCGGCGGCGGCTCGGTGCGGATCCACCGCGCCGAGGTGCAGAGCAAGGTCTTCAAGGCGCTGAACATCACCGCCGAGGACGCGAAGGTCAAGTTCGGCTTCCTGCTCGACGCGCTGCAGTACGGCGCGCCGCCGCACGGTGGCCTCGCCTTCGGCCTGGACCGGCTGATCACGCTGATGGCCAAGGCGGAGAGCATCCGCGACGTCATCGCGTTCCCGAAGACGCAGCGCGCGCAGTGCCTGCTGACCGGCGCGCCGAGCCATGTCGACGAAGGCCAGCTGCGCGAGCTGCACATCCGCCTTCGCAATCCGCAGCCGGCGGCCTGAGGGTGCGCGCGTGAGCCCGGCGATCGACGACCCGCGCCACGACCGCGAAGCGGGCGTGCGCGACGCCACGCTGGACACCACGCGCATCGACGACGTGCGCATCGCCGCCGTGCGCGCGCTCGTCGCGCCGGCGGTGCTGCTCGAAGAGCTGCCGGTGACGCCGCCGGTGGAGGCGCTCGTCGAGGCCACGCGCGCACGCATCGGCGCCGTGCTGCAGGGCCGCGACGACCGCCTCGTGGTCGTCGTCGGTCCCTGCTCGATCCACGACGACGCGGCCGCGCTCGAGTACGCGCGCCGCCTGAAGCCGCTGGCCGACGAACTGAGCGGTGCGCTCGTCGTCGTCATGCGCGTCTACTTCGAGAAGCCGCGCACCACGGTCGGCTGGAAGGGCTTCATCAACGACCCGCGGCTGGACGGCAGCTTCCGCATCAACGAAGGCCTGCGCCGCGCGCGCGAGCTGCTGCTGCAGATCAACGCGCTCGGCCTGCCGGCGGGCACCGAGTTTCTCGACCTGCTGAGCCCGCAGTACATCAGCGACCTCATCGCCTGGGGCGCGATCGGCGCCCGCACCACCGAGAGCCAGAGCCACCGCCAGCTCGCCAGCGGGCTGAGCTGCCCGGTCGGCTTCAAGAACGGCACCGACGGCGGCGTGCAGGTGGCCGCCGACGCCGTGGTGTCGGCGCGCGCCGCGCACTCGTTCATGGGCATGACGAAGATGGGCGTCGCCGCCATCTTCGAGACCCGCGGCAACCCAGACGGCCACGTCATCCTGCGCGGCGGCCGGGCACCGAACTACGACGCCGCCGCGGTCGACGCCGCCTGCGCCGTGCTGCGCAAGGCCGGCCTGCCCGAGCAGGTGATGGTCGACTGCTCGCACGCCAACAGCGCCAAGCAGCACCGCCGCCAGATCGAGGTCGCGGCCGACATCGCACGGCAGATCGAAGGCGGCGAGCGCCGCATCACCGGTGTCATGGTCGAGAGCCACCTGCACGAAGGGCGCCAGGATCTGAAGCCCGGCGTCGCGCCGGCGCACGGCGTGTCGATCACCGACGCCTGCATCGGCTGGGA
>CAUJHQ010000093.1 GCA_963204815.1 Pseudomonadota bacterium
GTGCCGGTGCTGCCGCGCGGCGGCGGCACCTCGCAGTGCGGCCAGACCACCGGCGAGGCGCTCGTCGTCGACCAGAGCAAGCACCTGCGCCGCGTGCTGGCGGTCGACGCCGATGCGATGACCGCCGAGGTCGAGCCGGGCATCGTGCTCGACCACCTGAACGCCGAGCTGAAGCCGCTCGGCCTGTGGTACCCGGTGGACGTGTCGACCAGCGCGCAGGCCACGATCGGCGGCATGGCGGGCAACAACAGCTGCGGTTCGCGCAGCATCGCCTACGGCAACATGGTGCACAACGTGCTGGGCATCGACGCCTGGCTGGCCGACGGCAGCGTCGCGGCGTTCGGGCCGCTCGCCACGCTGGGCGCGCGCGAACGCGACATCGCCGAGTTCGTGCGCCGCCTCGCCGACGACCTGCGCCCCGAGATCGACGAACGCTGGCCCACCGTGCTGCGCCGCGTGGCCGGCTACAACCTGGACATCTTCCACCCGAAGAGCGAGCGGCCGTACACCGCCGACGGCGGCGTCAACCTGGCGCACCTGCTGGTCGGCGCCGAGGGCACGCTGGGTTTCTACAAGCAGCTGAAGCTGAAGCTCGCGCCGCTGCCGAAGGCGAAGGTGCTGGGCGTCGTCAACTACGCCAGCTTCTACCGCGCGATGGACTCGGCGCAGCACATCGTCAAGCTGGGGCCGAGCGCGGTCGAGCTGGTCGACCGCACGATGATCGAGCTGGCACGCGCGAACCCGGCGTTCCGGCCCGTCATCGAGACGGCGCTGATCGGCTCACCCGAGGCGATCCTGCTGGTGGAGTTCAGCGGCGACGACAAGGCTGCGCTCGTGCGGCAGCTCGACGCGCTCGTCGAGCTGATGGGTGACCTGGGCCAGCCCGGCAGCGTCGTGCGCATGGAGGCCGACGCGCCGCAGAAGGCGCTGTGGGAAGTGCGCAAGGCCGGCCTCAACATCATGATGAGCCTGAAGGGCGACGGCAAGCCGGTGAGCTTCATCGAGGACTGTGCGGTGCCGCTGCCGCACCTGGCCGAGTACACCGACGCGCTGACGCAGGTGTTCGCGAAGCACGGCACGCGCGGCACCTGGTACGCGCACGCGTCGGTCGGCACGCTGCACGTGCGGCCCATCCTGGACATGCGGCGCGACGGCGCGCCGAAGATGCGCGCCATCGCCGAGGAGGCGGCGGCGCTGGTGCGCAAGTTCAAGGGCGCCTACAGCGGCGAACACGGCGACGGCCTGTGCCGCGGCGAGTGGATCGAGTGGCAGTTCGGCCCCGCGATCAACGAAGCCTTCCGCGCCATCAAGCACCACCTCGACCCCGCGGGCCTGTTCAACCCCGGCAAGATCGTCGACCCGCCGAAGATGGACGACGCGCGCCTGTTCCGCTACCCGCCCGGCCACCGCACGATCGCGATCACGCCGGTGTTCGACTGGTCGGCCTGGAACGTGCAGAACGACGCCGTCACCGAAGCCACGAGCGCGCCGGGAACCGGCGGCGACCCGACCGGCGGCTTCGCGAAGGCCGTCGAGATGTGCAACAACAACGGCCACTGCCGCAAGTTCGACGCCGGCACCATGTGCCCGAGCTACCGCGTCACGCGCGACGAGCAGCACCTGACGCGCGGCCGCGCCAACACGCTGCGGCTGGCGCTCGGAGGGCAGCTGGGCGACGGCGCCTTCACCGGCGACGCGGTCGCCGACGCGATGGACCTGTGCGTCGGCTGCAAGGGCTGCAAGCGCGACTGCCCGACCGGCGTCGACATGGCGAAGATGAAATTCGAGTGGAAGGCGCAGCAGCGCAAGGTGCACGGCATCACGCGGCGCGAGCGCCTGTTCGCCGCCATCCCCGACCTGCTGCACACCGCGAGCCGCTTCCCCGCGCTCTTCAACCTGCGCGACACGCTGCCGGGCGCGAAGGCGCTGGCCGAACGCTGGCTCGGGCTGGCACCGGAACGCTCGCTGCCGCGCTTCCGGCGCGACACCTTCTGGGCCCAGGCCGGCGGGCTGGGGCTGGCCTCGAAGGACGAGACGCTGGCCGCCGCCAAGCCTGTGGTGCTGTTCGTCGACACCTTCAACGGCGGCTTCGAGACCGAGAACACGCTGGCGGCGCTGAAGGTGCTGCGCGCCGGCGGCTACACCGTGCACGTGGCGCAGAAGGCGGGCGGCCACCTCTGCTGCGGCCGCCCGCTGCTGGCCGCCGGCATGGCCGACGAGGCGAAGGCGAAGGCGGCCGAGCTGCTGGCCGCGCTGCGGCCGTTCGCCGAGCGCGGCATCGCCATCGTCGGCCTGGAGCCTTCGTGCCTGCTGTCGATGCGCGACGAGATGACCGTGATGGGCCTGGGCGACGCCGCCGCCACGCTGGCCGCGCAGGCGCTGCTGTTCGAGGAGTTCCTGGCCCGCGAGGCGAAGGCCGGCCGCTTCGCGCCGGCGTTGCGGCCGACGACAAAACCGATGCGCGTGCACGGCCACTGCCACCAGAAGGCCTTCGGCGCGATGCCGCCGGTGCTGGACGTGCTGCGGCTGATCCCCGGCGCGAAGCCCGAGCTCATCGAAAGCTCGTGCTGCGGCATGGCCGGCAGCTTCGGCTACGAGGCCGAGCACCACGCGGTGTCGATGCAGATGGCCGAACTGTCGCTGCTGCCGGCGCTGCGCGCGGCGCCGGCCGACGCCGTCGTCGTCGCCGACGGCACGAGCTGCCGGCACCAGATCGCCGACGGCGCCGGCCGGCAGGCGCTGCATGTGGCGCGCGTGCTGGCCGACCACCTGGCTTGACGAGGGTCAAGCATGCCCCTTCGGCCGCGTGGCGATACGTAGTTTCCGCCATACGGCACGGGCGCGCATGCCTACCATTCGCCCACTTTCGGTCCACCGCGCCTTTGGAGACTTTCCCATGAAGAAGACCCTGATCGCCTTCGCCGCCGCCACGCTGGCCGCCGGCGCCTTCGCCGCCTACCCGGAGAAGCCGGTCACGATCGTCGTGCCGTTCGCCGCCGGCGGGCCGACCGACAAGGTCGCGCGCGACCTCGCCGAGGTGCTGCGCAAGGGCCTGAACAACCAGACCGTCATCATCGAGAACGTCGGCGGCGCCGGCGGCACGCTGGGTGCGGCGAAGGTCGCGAAGGCCTCGCCGGACGGCTACACGCTGCTGCTGCACCACATCGGCATGGCCACCTCGCCGGCGCTGTACCGCAACCTGCCGTACAAGACGCTCGACGACTTCGAATACCTCGGCATGGTCAACGAAGTGCCGATGACGCTGATCGGCAAGCCCGGCCTGCCGGCGAACAACTTCGCCGAGCTGAAGACCTGGCTGAACGCCAACAAGGGCAAGATCAACCTCGCCAACGCCGGCCTCGGCGCGGCATCGCACCTGTGCGGCCTGCTGTTCCAGCAGAGCATGGGCATCGACATGACGACCGTGCCGTACAAGGGCACCGCGCCGGCGATGACCGACCTGCTCGGCGGCCAGGTCGACATCATGTGCGACCAGACCACCAACACCACCGGCCAGATCGAGAGCGGCAAGGTCAAGGCCTACGCCGTGACGACGATGAAGCCGCTGACCTCGCCGGCGCTGGCCAAGTTGCCGACGCTGGACTCGCAGGGACTGAAGGGCTTCAACGTCAGCATCTGGCACGGCCTCTACGCGCCCAAGGGCACGCCGAAGGCGGTGGTCGACCAGGTGAACACCGCGCTGCGCGCCGCGCTGAAGGACCCCGAGTTCATCAAGCGCCAGGAAGCGCTGGGCGCGGTGGTCGTCACCGACGGCCGTCTCGCCGGCGCCGAGCACAAGAAGTTCGTCGAGGCCGAGATCAACAAGTGGGGCCCGGCGATCAAGGCGGCAGGCCAGTACGCCGACTGACCTGCGGGCCACCGCTTGACGAGAACGAAGCCGCCTGCGGGCGGCTTCGCGCTTTTCAGCGCACCGTCATCGGGATCGTCACCGGCCCGTCGTTGACCAGGCTCACGCGCATCTCGGCGCCGAAGACGCCGGCTTCGACCGGCGCATGGCGCTCGCGCGCCAGCCGCAGCACCGCTTCGTAGAGCGCGCGCCCCTGCTCGGCCGGCGCGGCGCCAGTGAAGCTGGGGCGATTGCCGCCGGCGGTGTCGGCCGCCAGCGTGAACTGGCTGACGACCAGCAGGCCGCCGGCCACGTCCTGCACGCTGCGGTTCATCTTGCCCGCCTCGTCGCAGAAGATGCGCAGCTTCAGCAGCTTGTCGACGAGCTTCCCGGCCTGCGCCTCGGTGTCGGCAGGCTCGGCGCACACCAGCACCAGCAGCCCGCGGCCGATGGCGCCGACGGTCGCGCCCGCCACCTCCACGCGCGCCTCGGCGACGCGCTGGACGAGTGCGATCACAGCAGGTCCTTCGGGTCGCCGAAGTGCGCCTCGACATCCATCGGCAGCAGCTGGATGCTGGCACGCAGGCCCGGCACGGCGCTCATCAGCGCCTGCTCGACCGACGCACGCACGGCCGCCGCGCGGCCCAGGCTCCACGCCGCCGGCATGTGCATGTGCAGGTCGATGAAGCGGCGCTGGCCGGCACGCCGCGTGACGATGTGGTCGAAGCGGATCGTCGGCCCGCGGAAGCCTTCGAGCACCTGGTCGATCTCGGCTTTCGCCTCGGGCTCGAGCGCTTCGTCCATCAGGCCGCCGGCCGATTGCCAGACCAGCCGGCCGCCTTCGCGCAGGATGTTCAGCGCCACGGCAATGGCGATCACGGGGTCCAGCCAGGCCCAGCCGGTGGCCATCACGGCCAGCAGGCCGGCGATGACGCCGGCCGAGGTCCAGACGTCGGTGAAGAGGTGGCGCGCGTCGGCCTCCAGCGCCATCGAGCGGGCCTCGCGGGCCTTCTTCAGCATCGACCACGCGAGCGCCCCGTTCATTGCCGAGCTGACGACCGACAGCACGAGGCCGAAGCCCACCGCTTCCAGCGGCTGCGGTTCGATCAGCCGCTGCACCGCGGCCCACACGATGGCGAGCGCGGCGACGAAGATCAGCACGCCTTCGAAACCGCTGGAGAAGTATTCGGCCTTGTGGTGGCCGTAGGGGTGGTCGTCGTCGGGCGGGCGCGCCGCCACCGTCACCATCAGCAGCGCGAACATCGCGCCGGCCAGGTTGACGAGCGACTCGAGCGCGTCGGACAGCAGGCTGACGCTGCCGCTGACCCACCACGCGCCGGTCTTCAGCGCGATGGTGGCCACGGCCACCGCGACCGAGAGCTTGAGGTAGGCGCTGACCTGCAAGGCCGGCTTCAGGCAGCGAGCGTGACGCGCGCGAACTTGCGCTTGCCGACCTGCACGACGTAGGTGCCGGCGCCGAGCTTCAGGCCCTTGTCGGCGACGGCGCTGCCGTCGACGCGCACGCCGCCCTGCTCCACCAGGCGCATCGCCTCGCTGGTCGACGGCACGAGCCCGGCCTGCTTGAGCAGCGCGCCGATGGCGAGCGGCGCGCCGGCCAGCGCGACGTCGGGGATCTCGTCGGGCACACCGCCGGCGGCGCGACGCTGGAAGTCGGCCTCGGCCTCGTCGGCCGCCTTCGCGCTGTGGAAGCGCGCGGTGATCTCCTTGGCCAGCATCACCTTCGCGTCCTTCGGGTTGCGGCCGGTCTCGACCTCGTACTTCAGGCGCTCGATCTCGCTCTCGGGGCGGAACGACAGCAGCGTGAACCACTTCCACATCAGCGTGTCGCTGATCGACAGGACCTTCGCGAACATCTCGTTCGCCGGTTCGGCGATGCCGATGTAGTTGCCCTTGCTCTTGGACATCTTCTCGATGCCGTCGGTGCCCTCGAGCAGCGGCATCGTCAGGATGCACTGCGGCTCCTGGCCGTACTCGGTCTGCAGCGCGCGGCCGACGAGCAGGTTGAACTTCTGGTCGGTGCCGCCGAGTTCGAGGTCGCTCTTCAGCGCCACCGAGTCGTAGCCCTGCATCAGCGGGTACAGCAGCTCGTGGATGGAGATCGGGCTGCCGGCGCGGAAACGCTTTGTAAAGTCGTCACGCTCGAGCATGCGCGCCAGCGTGTACTTCGCGGCCAGGTGGATCATGCCGCGCGCGCCGAGCGCGTCGCTCCACTCGCTGTTGTAGCGGATCTCGGTCTTCGCCGGGTCGAGCACGAGGCTGGCCTGGCGGTAGTAGGTCTGGGCGTTGGCTTCGATCTGCTCGCGCGTGAGCGGCGGGCGCGTCGTGTTGCGGCCGGAGGGGTCGCCGATCATCGACGTGAAGTCGCCGATGAGAAAGATCACGGTATGCCCAAGGTCCTGCAACTGGCGCATCTTGTTCAGCACCACCGTGTGGCCGATATGGATGTCCGGCGCCGTGGGGTCGAGGCCGAGCTTGACGCGCAGCGGCTGGCCGGTGGCCTCGGAGCGGGCCAGCTTCTTCAGCCATTCATCTTCGGGCAGCAGGTCTTCGCAGCCGCGGCGGCTGACGCTCATCGCCTCGCGGACGCGGTCGGTGATCGGGTGGGGCGCGGCCGGCTCGGACATGGCGGTTACGGAGGGGTCTTTTCAGAGGTTTTCCGAGGGGCTTTGCCGAGGGGGCGTTCGATATACTCGGCCGCTCGGAAAAAGACCCCCTGGCTGGGGGGTCGAATTCTAGTGGACGCACCGCACCGGCCCTGTGGCCTGCGAGCGTCGAAATCAATCACGGGAGTCTTCGCGCGTGTCGCCAGCGGCGCAGCGGGGCTGTCATTGTCGGAATGTCGGGTTTGAATCGGTCCACCGCTCGCTGGCTCTCCGGTCCGCTGCAGTACGCGCAGGACTTCGCTTCACGGCATCGCCGCGGCATCGTCGCCGGCGTCGTCGTGTCGCTGGGCGGCTTCGGCGTCACCGCGTTCGGCATCGCGCCGTTGGCGCCCGATGCCGCCCTGCTGCCGCAGCGCGTCGTCACCGAAACCGTGACGCCGCCCGACCTGGCGCAGCAGTCCGAAGCCCTGTCTGCGCTGCCGATGGCGCTGCTGCGCCACGACATCACGCGCGGCACCGACACCGCCGAGAGCCTGCTCGCCCGCCTGGGCGTGAGCGATGCCTCTGCCGCCGCCTTCCTGCGCAGCGACGCCACCGCGCGCCGCCTGCTGGCCGGCCGCGGCGGCAAGCTGGTGCAGGCCAGCGCCGGCCCGGACAGCGAACTCGTGGAGCTCGTCGCGCGCTTCCCGGCTGAACGCAGCGAGCAGGCGAAGACCCACTTCACGCGCATGACGATCGCCCGCGTGCCAGGCGCTGCCGGCCGCTGGCTGGCGCGCGTCGAGACCGCGCCGCTGGTGCCCACCGTGCGGCTGGGCAGCGGCACGATCCGCAGTTCGCTCTTCGCCGCCACCGACGATGCCCTGCTGCCCGACGCCGTCGCCGTGCAGATGGCCGAGATCTTCTCTACCGAGATCGACTTCCACCGCGAGCTGCGCAAGGGCGACACCTTCAGCGTCGTCTACGAGTCGCTCACCGCCGACGGCGAGGTCGTGCCGTGGAACGAAGGCGTCGGCCGCGTGCTCGCCGCCGAGTTCGTCAACGATGGCCGCACGCACCAGGCGCTGTGGTTCGACGGCGCCGGCGGCCGCAGCGGCTACTTCGGCCCCAACGGCGAGAGCAAGCGGCGCAGCTTCCTGACGAGCCCGATGGAGTTCTCGCGCATGACCTCGGGCTTCGCGATGCGCCTGCACCCGATCCAGCAGGTCTGGCGCCGCCACCTCGGAGTCGACTACGGCGCGCCCACCGGGACCCCGGTGCGCACGGTCGGCGACGGCCTCGTTGAATTTGCCGGCTGGCAGAACGGCTACGGCAACGTCATCCAGATCGCGCACGGCAACGCCCGCAGCACGCTGTATGCGCACCTCAGCCGCATCGACGTGAAGCGCGGCCAGCGGGTCGACCAGGGCCAGCGCATCGGCGCCGTCGGCTCCACCGGCTGGAGCACCGGGCCGCACCTGCACTTCGAGTTCCGCGTCAACGGCGAGCACCAGGACCCGGTGAAGATCGCCAAGGCCTCCGAGCCGGTGACGCTGGAGCCGGCGGCGCGCGCCCGCTTCGCCGAGCTGGCGCCCAGGCTGCAGGCGCAACTGGGCACCGCAGCCTCGCTGCTCGGCACCCCCGCGGCCGGCGAGTAGCCCCCGGGGCGGGCGCGGCATGGCGCTCTACATCGGCCTGATGTCGGGCACCTCGCTCGACGGCGTCGACGGCGTGCTCGCCGACATCACCGACAGCAGCGTCGCCGTCCAGCACCACGAGCACCGGCCGTTCGACGCCGCGCTGCGCGCGGAGCTGCTCGCGCTCAACCGTTCGGGTGCCGACGAACTGCACCGCGCGGCCTTGGCCGCCAATGCCGTGGCGCACGCCTACGCCGGTGTCGTGACCGCGCTGCTCGCCGGCGCCGGGCTCGGCCGGGTGGCGATCACCGCCCTCGGCGCTCACGGCCAGACCGTTCGCCACCGGCCGCAGGCCTTCGGCGGCACCGGCTACACCGTGCAGTTGCTCAACGGCGCACTGCTGGCCGAGCTGAGCCGCATCGACGTGATCGCCAACTTCCGCAGCCGCGACGTTGCCGCCGGCGGCCAGGGTGCACCGCTGGTGCCGGCGTTCCACGCGCGCTGCTTCGCGCAGCCCGGCCAGGATGTGGCGGTGCTGAACCTCGGCGGCATCGCCAACCTCACACTGCTGCCCGCCGACGGCCCGGTGCGCGGCTTCGACTGCGGCCCGGCGAACGCGCTGATGGACGCCTGGTGCCAGCAGCACCAGGGCACGCCTTTCGACGCCGGCGGCCGCTGGGCGGCGGGGGGGCGCGTCGACGCCACGTTGCTCGCCACGCTGCTGGACGAGCCGTTCTTCGCGCTGCCGCCGCCGAAGAGCACCGGCCGCGACCTCTTCAACGCCGAATGGCTGGCCGCACGGCTGCCGGCGTCGACCGGGCCGCGCGACGTGATGGCCACGCTGGCCGAACTGACGGCCCGCGCCGCCGCCGAGGCCTTGCGGCGCGAAGCACCGGCGACGGCGCGGTTGGTGGTGTGCGGCGGCGGAGCGTTCAACGCCCACCTGATGGCGCGCCTGGCGGCGCGGCTGCCGGGCACGCAGGTGCAGGGCAGCGCGCAGGTCGGCGTCCCGCCGGATCAGGTCGAGGCGCTGGCGTTCGCGTGGTTGGCGTGGGCGTTCGGTGAACGCCGGGCCGGCAACCTCGTCGAGGTCACCGGCGCCGCGGGGCCGCGCGTGCTGGGCGCGCTGTACCCCGCGTAGGGCCGGTCAGGCCGAGAACGACGACCCGCAGCCGCAGGTCGTGGTGGCGTTCGGGTTCTTGATGACGAACTGGGCGCCCTGCAGGTCTTCCTTGTAGTCGATCTCGGCACCGACCAGGTACTGCAGGCTCATGGCGTCGATGAGCAGCGTGACGCCGTTCTTCGCCATCTGCGTGTCGTCGTCGTTGACGACCTCGTCGAACGTGAAGCCGTATTGAAAGCCCGAGCAGCCCCCGCCCTGCACGAAGACACGCAGCTTCAGCTCGGGGTTGCCTTCTTCGTCGACCAGCTGCTTGACCTTGTCGGCAGCGCTGTCGGTGAAGACGAGCGGGGCCGGCATTTCGTCGGCGGCAGTCTGGATCGGTTCGGCCATCGCGTTCATGTTCACTCCAGTCAGGCGTCGTTCGACGCCGCCAGCATGAGTGCTGGCTTCTCGGCATTTTTCAAGGGCTTGAGTTCGCCGTCAACCATGGCGCCGGGGTGCATCTCGAGCGACTCGTAGCGGATGTCGCCTTCGATCCGGGCGCCGGGCTGCAATTCCAGCAACTCCGTCGAATGCACAGGGCCCACCACCTGCCCATTGATGATCACATGGCTGGCCATCACCTTGCCTCGTACGCGGGCTTTTTCGCTGATGACGAGGATGCTGCGGCCGTCGCCGTCGGCGATGACGTCGCCGTTGACTTCGCCGTCGATGCGCAAGCCCTCGACGAAATGAAGCTCGCCGGTGACGACGGTCCCTTCACCGACCAGGCTGCGGATCGGCGGCGGCTTCTTGTTGGCAAACAGCATGGTGGCTCCAGTGGTTCAGAGTTTCAGGGTCTGCGTGGCACGCACGGCCCCCTGGTGATCGGTCACCCTCGCCTGCACGGTCTTGATCACCGCCTCTGCGGGCAGCTCGAAACGGCCGTCGACCCGAGCGTACTGCCTCAGCTGCAGTGGCTTCGGACCGCCTGGCATGGACATCGTCCAGGGTCGCCCATCCACGAGGCCGGTCAGAAACAGGTCGTAGCGGCCACGAAACTCGCCCGGGGCCTTGCCGGTTTGCATGACGAGCAGTTGGTAACGTAGCTCGCCCGGGGCATTCACCTCGGCTTGCAGGCCGCGCAGCTGCACGCCTTCGCCGGCTGCGGGGAGCAGCTTCTCGAAGAAGCCTAGATCGGCTTGCAACGACTGTTTCTCGGCTTCGAGCTGCCGCACCTGCTGTGCGAGGCGCTCCTGGGCCGAACGCTCGGCCTTCAGCAGGCTTTCGGCGGTGTTCGCGACCGAGGTGGCGCGTTCGCCGTCCTCACGCAGTTGCTTGAGCTCGGCGCGCAGGCGGACCACCTCTTCCCGCACCCCGAAGTCGACGCCGGCAATGCTCTTGCCGAGATCGAAGGCCCACAGCGCGATGGCGGCGGAGAACCCGAGCACGACCGCCGCCATCGCCCAGCGCAGGGGCCAGGGCAGATGGCTGCGGACGATCATGCGCGGCGCACTCACGGAGAGGCGTCGCCGCAGCAGTTTCCAGCGCATGGGCCGATCCTGCCCTAGCGCGCCATGCGCAGGTGTTAGCGCTGCGCGCCGTGGCGTTGCGAGACGCAACGCCCATTCGCCAGGCATGCGCCAAGACGCAGGTCTTGCCGCATGTCCGGGCTCAGCGCTTGCTGAACTGCTTGCGACGGCGGGCGCCGTGCAGGCCGACCTTCTTGCGTTCGACTTCGCGCGCGTCACGCGTCACGAAGCCGGCACGGCTGAGGTCGGGCTTGAGCGCCGCGTCGTAGTCGATCAGCGCACGCGTGATGCCGTGGCGCACCGCACCGGCCTGACCGGATTCACCGCCGCCGCGCACGTTGACCTTGATGTCGAAGGCGCCGTCGTTGGCCGTCAGCAGCAGAGGCTGCTTGACGATCATGATCGACGTCTGGCGGCCGAAGTACTCATCGACGGTCTTGCCATTGATGACGATCTGGCCGGTGCCCTTCTTCATGAAGACGCGGGCCACCGAACTCTTGCGGCGGCCGGTACCGTAGTTCCAATTTCCGATCATCGCAGTCCTCAGATCGCCAGCGGCTTGGGTTGCTGGGCGGCGTGCGGATGCGAGGCACCGGCGTACACCTTCAGCTTCTTGATCATCGCGTAGCCCAGCGGGCCCTTGGGCAGCATGCCCTTCACGGCCTTCTCGAGGGCGCGACCGGGGTGCTTGGCCTGCATGTCCTTGAAGGACGTGCCGTAGATGCCGCCCGGGTAGCCCGAGTGCCGGTAGTAGATCTTGTCGGTGGCCTTGGCGCCGGTGACCCGGAGCTTCTCGGCATTGACGACGACGATGAAATCGCCGGTATCGACGTGAGGCGTGTAGATGGCCTTGTGCTTGCCGCGCAAACGGAGTGCCACTTCGCTGGCAACACGTCCGAGCACCTTGTCGGTGGCGTCAATCACAAACCACTCGTGCTTCACCTCGGCCGGCTTGGCGCTGAAGGTCTTCATGAGGGT
>CAUJHQ010000094.1 GCA_963204815.1 Pseudomonadota bacterium
TCGTCATCGAGCACGACCTCGACGTCATCGCCGAGGCCGACTGGGTCGTCGACCTCGGCCCCGAAGGCGGCAACGCCGGCGGGCGGGTCGTCGCCGCCGGCCCGCCGGAGGCGGTGGTCGCCGCCGGCACCCACACCGGTCATTCACTGGCGCCCGTGCTGGCGCGGAGATAAGCGTTCCATGAGCCACCTCTTCACGCCCTGGCAGCTCGGTTCGATGGCGATGGACAACCGCATCGTCGTCGCCCCGATGTGCCAGTACTCCGCCGGCGACGGCAACGCGAGCCCCTGGCACACCATGCACCTGGGGCAGATGGTGGTGTCGGGCGCCGGCCTCGTGATCGTCGAGGCCACGGCGGTCGAATCGGTCGGCCGCATCACCGCCGGCTGCCTGGGCCTGTACAGCGACGCCAACGAGGCCGCGCTGGGCCAGGTGATGGCGGCGCTGCGCGGCTTCGCGCCGGCCACCAAACTGGCGGTGCAGCTGGCGCATGCGGGCCGCAAGGCGTCGAGCGGCGAACCCTGGTTCGGTGGCCAGCAGGTGCCGATGACCGACCCGCGCGGCTGGCAGGCGGTGGCGCCGTCGGCGCTGCCGCACGGGGACACCGAGGAGCCGCCGCTCGCGCTCGACGCCGCCGGCCTGGCGCGCGTGCGCGAGGCCTTCGCGCAGGCGGCGCGGCGCGCGGCTCGGCTCGGCTTCGACGGCATCGAGCTGCACGGCGCGCACGGCTACCTGCTGCATCAGTTCCTGAGCCCGCTGTCGAACCGGCGCACCGACGCCTACGGCGGCAGCCTGGAAAACCGCATGCGCTTCCCGCTCGAGGTGTTCGACGCCGCGCGTGCCGCCTTCCCGGCCGACAAGCCGGTGTGGCTGCGCGTGTCGGCCACCGACTGGGTCGACGGCGGCTGGGACCTGGCGAGCACGATCGCCTTCGCGCAGGCGCTGAAGGCGCGCGGCTGCGCGGCGATCCACGTGTCCACCGGCGGCGTCTCGCCGCAGCAGAAGATCCCGCTCGGGCCCGGCTACCAGGTGCCCTTCGCCGAAGCGGTGAAGGCGGCCACCGGGATGCCGGTGATCGCGGTCGGCCTGATCACCGAAGCCGCACAGGCCGAAGCCCTCGTCGCCGAGGGCCGGGCCGATGCGGTGGCGCTGGCGCGCGCGATGCTCTACGACCCGCGCTGGCCCTGGCACGCCGCCGCCACGCTGGGCGCCAGCGTGACCGCGCCGCCGCAGTACTGGCGCTCGCAGCCGCGCGAGCTGAAGGACCTGTTCAGCGGGCTGCGCTTCGGCGCCCGCTGAGACGCGGCCTCAGAAGGTTTCCCAGTCGCCTTCGGCCTTCGCGGCGCCCGGCGCCGCCGAGGCGACGGCCGTGTCGCGCACCGGGGCCGCCGGCGCCTTCGCCGCCAGCTTCGGGGCGGGCGGCGGCGGGGTGGCCGGCTTGGCGGCCGGCGGCGCCTTCGCGCTGCTGCGCGCTGCCTGCACCACGGCCTTGGCCTGAACCGCCGGCGAGGCCGGTGCCACGGCGCGCTGCACCGCGGCCTGGCCGGCGTCCAGGCGGAACACGCTCACCACCTCGGCCAGGCGCGCGGCCTGCAGGCGCAGGCTCTCGGCGGCGGCGGCGCTTTCCTCCACCAGCGCGGCGTTCTGCTGCGTCACCTGGTCGAGCTGCGTCACCGCATCGCCGACCTGGCCGATGCCGCTGGTCTGCTCGGCGGTGGCGGCGTTCACCTCGCTGATCAGCTGGTTCACGCTCTGCACCTGGCGCACGATTTCCTGCATCGACGTGCCGGCGGCGTCGACCTGGCGGGTGCCGGTCTCGACCTTCTCGACGCTGTCGCTGATGAGGCTCTTGATTTCCTTGGCGGCGCTCGCCGAGCGCTGCGCGAGCGTGCGCACCTCGCTGGCGACGACCGCGAAGCCGCGGCCCTGCTCGCCGGCGCGCGCCGCTTCCACCGCGGCGTTCAGCGCCAGGATGTTGGTCTGGAACGCGATGCCGTCGATGACGCCGATGATGTCGGAGATCTTCTTCGACGAGTCGGCGATGGCCTGCATCGTCGAGACCACCTCGCCCACCACCTCGCCGCCGCGCGCGGCGGCGTCCGAAGCACTGCTGGCCAGGCGGCTGGCCTGCGTGGTCGTGTCGGCGTTGGACTTCACCGACGAGGTGAGCTCTTCCATCGAGGCGGCAGTCTGCTGCAGGTTGCTGGCCTGTTCCTCGGTGCGTTGGCTGAGGTCGGCGTTGCCGGTGGCGATCTGGGCGCTGCCGGTGGCGATGCTGTCGCTGCTCTGGCGCACCTGGGACACCACGGTGGCCAGGCGGTCGCGCATGGCGCGCATCGCGGCCATCACGCTGCCGTCGTCGCCAGGACGCACGCTCACGCTGACGGCGAGATCGCCCTCGGCCACGGCGGCGGCGATGCGGCGCACGTCGTCGGGTTCGCCGCCGAGCTGGCCGGTGAGGCCGCGCGTGATGGCCACGCCCAGGCCGATGGCGACGGCGGTCGAGAGCGCGGCGACAACCAGCATGATGGTGATGGCCTGCTGGCCCGAGGCCTTGGCCTCGTCACCCGCGGCGGCCATCTGGTCGGACAGCAGCTTCAGCATGTCCTCGATTTCCTTCAAGTAGGCGCCCTGCGCCGTCCGCAGGTCGCCGAACACCAGCGCGGTGGCCGCGTCGTAGTCGCCGGCACGCACCTTCTCGACGGTCTTCTCGCGCACGGCTCCGTAAGCGCCGCGCGCCTTCGTCAGCTCGTCGAGCGCGGCTTGGCCGGCCGGGGTGTTCATCCGTGCCTTCAGCTTGTCCACCAGCGCCGCCGTCTCGTCGGCGGACTTCTGCAGCCGCTCCAGCGAGCTCTTGGCCTCGTCGGGACGGGTCTTGCCGGCCAGGATCGCGTTGCGCAGCGTGCGCGCCTGAAGGTTCAGGTTCTGGTCGATGTCGGTGACCATGGCGACCTTCACCACGCGGTCGTCGACGATCTCGGCGACGTTGGCATTGATGACGCGGATCTCGTAGATCGACGCGATCACCACCACACCCAGCAACCCGAGCAGGGCACCGAAGCTGAGGGTGAGCTTGCGACCGACGGTCATGCCGGTGGAGGACTTCATCTCATGCAACCTTTCAGAACTGCGAACTCGCGGGGTCGGGCCGCCGGGCGACGGGCGCGCCGGGGCACCCCTGCGAGCAACCCCGAGCCGACCTCCTTCCTATCGGCACCACGCCCGGAGAACTGACGGCGAATTCGCCAAATCTGGCGCAAAAAGTCAGTGCCGTTCCGGGCGGCCGGCGGCGGCGTTCAGCCTGACGCCGCGAGCGCGCCGTCGGCCATCAGCGCGAGCACCTCGCGCAGGTGCGCCCGGCGCTCGCGCGCACCGGGCAACAGCTGGCCGAGCGGCCCGTCGACGAACAGGCAGGCCAGGCCGTGCACCTGGGCCCAGTAGCCGCTGGCGAGCGCCTCGCTGTGCACGCCGCCGTGCAGCAGCCGGACCAGGCGCACGAGTTCGACGTGGGCGCGGCCGCCGGCCTCCTGTGCCGCCGGGAAACGGGCGGCGTCGCAGACCTCGGGCCTGAACATGATGCGGAACACGCCTGGCCGGTCGAGCGCGAAGCCGACGTAGGCCTCGCCCGAGGCGATGCGCAGGCGGCGCGCGTCGGTCGCCGGCGCGCGGTCGTTGACGCGCGCGAGGCGCGCCGCCAGCTCGTCGAAGCCGCGCGTCACCAGCTCGGCAAGGATGCTCTCGCGGTCGCTGAAGTGGTGGTAGGGCGCCTGGTGCGTGACGCCGGCGCGGCGCGCCACCTCGCGCATGCTGAGTGCGGCCAGGCCGTCGGATTCCAGCAGTGCCTCGGCGGTGTCGAGGATGCGCTGGCGCAGGTCGGCGGGCTCGGCGGCGGCACGGCGGGTCGGCATTGCGCAAGTGTACTTGACAGTGTCTAGCGTGACTCCTACAGTGCGGACCACTAGACGCTGTCTAGTCGTGTTCGATGCCTTCGACGGAGTGCCCGTGAACCTCTCGCCCGATCTCGTCTTCCGCCTCGGCAACGGCCTGGCGCTGCTCGGCTGGCTGCTGCTGGCGGCCTCGCCGGCGGCGGCGCGCTGGTCGCCGTGGGCGCGCCTTGTCGCCGGGCGCGTGCTGCCGCTCGTCTTCGCCGTGCTCTACATCGCGCTGCTCGCGGGGCACTGGCCGGCCGGTGGGGGCTTCGGCTCCATCGCCGAAGTGCAGGCGCTGTTCGCCGCCCCCGGGGCGCTGGTCGCGGGCTGGCTGCACTACCTGGCGTTCGACCTCTTCGTCGGCGCCTGGGTCGCCGAACGTGGTGGCGCGCTCGGCCTGCCGCACTGGCAGCTGCTGCCGGTGCTGCTGCTGACCTTCATGTTCGGGCCGGCCGGCCTGCTGACCTTCTTCGTGCTGCGCGCGCTGCGGCGCCCGGCGTCCCTGTCCTTCGCCAACGGAGCGCGCTGACATGCCTGCCCCCTCCCTGCCCCTGTCGGCCGCGCCGGCCTTCGACCTGCGCGCCGGCTGGCGCGAACTGCACGCGCGCGAGCCGCGCCTGGCCGCCTTCGGCGTCGCCATGCTGCTGGCGATGGTGCCGGCGCTGCTGGCCTTGTGGCTCGACGACCGCCGCATCGGCAGCGCCAGCGTCTGGCTGAAGCCGCTCAAGTTCTACGCCTCGGTCGGCCTGTTCGCGCTGACCACTGCCTGGTTCGTCGGCCTGCTGCCGGCGGCCCGGCGGCGCGGCCGCGCGGTGGCGCTGGTGGCGTGGACGATCATCGGCGCCGGCAGCTACGAGATCGGCTACATCACGCTGCAGGCGGTGCTGGGCGAGGCCTCGCACTACAACTTCAGCACGCCGCTGCACGTGGCGCTCTACAACCTGATGGGCGCCGGTGCGCTGGCGATGACGGCCACGCAGCCGCTGCTGGCCTGGCTGATCGCCCGCGCGCCGGCGAGCGGCGACGCGCTGGTGCGGCGCGCCGTCGTCGCCGGCCTCGTGATGACCTTCGTGATGGGCGCCGGCGCCGGTGGCCTGCTCGGCGGCATGCAACCGCCGGCAGGGGCCGGCCTGCCGCTGGTGGGCTGGCACTGGGGTGGCGACCTGCGGCCGGCGCACTTCATCGGCATGCACGCGCAGCAGCTGGTGCCGCTGGCAGCGCTGCTGCTGCGCCGGCGGCGTGCGCTCGATGCCTTCATCGCCGGCTACGCGCTGCTGTGGCTGCTGGCGATGGCGCTCGGGCTGCACGGCGGCTCGATGTCGCCGTTGCCGCCCTACGACGGCATGGGCCGTTGAAACGGGACGGGGCGGGCCTTCAGGCGGCGCCGCGCACCTGCATCTTCGACAGGTCGGGCAGCGCCACCGCATCGTCGCGCGCAATGATGCGGCGCGCCCGCTTCTGCAGCGAGAGCGCGTCGCTGCGGTCGCCGCAGCGTTCGAGCACGCTGCAGACGCGCATCAGTGCGTGCGCTTCCCAGTCGGCGTCGGTGGCGCTGGCGGCGCACTGCGCGGCAGCGAAGGCGTGGTCGCGGGCGCGCTCGCGCGCCGCGCGGTGCGCGCCGGGCTCGTCGTGCTCCTCGGCGACGTCGGCCTGGTCGGCGGCCACCTCGGCGAGGTCGCACAACAGGTCGGTCGCCATGTCGGCCGAACCGGTGACGTGGCTCCAGCGCAGCGCCTGCGCGAACGACGCCGCCGCGGCGTCGAGCGAGCCGAGGCCGCGGTAGCAGCGGCCCATCTGCGCGTGCGCCTCGGTCAGCGCGAAGGGCTGGCCGGTGAGCTCGGCGACATCGAGGATCGCGGCGGCCTGGCACAGCGCGTCGCGGGCGGGACCGTCGGGCAGGGTGGCAGGCGTCATGGGGCCAATGTACGCGCGGCCCCGGCGCGCCGGTCCCCCGGATCGCGGGGCTGCGGGCCCCGCGATGCGTGGTTCAGGTCACGCGGCGTCCATGCCGTTGCGGCGCTTCGTCTCGGTGGCGGCCGGCGTCGCCATCCAGGCGAGCCAGGCGCGCACCGCGTCGGGCTGCGCCGACGTGGCGGCGACGGCGCCGCAGAACACCGTCATCAGCTGGATCGCCGGCGGCAGCGGCCCGACGACCGCGACGCCTTGCAGCGCCATCAGCTCCGACAGCTGCTGGAAGCCCAGCTCGACCTCGCCGCGGGCGATCAGCGACCCCACCGGCACGCCCGGCGCCGCCTGCACGATGCGTGGGCGGATCTCGTCGGCGATGCCCCAGCGCTCGAACAGCTTCGTCAGGTAGACACCGCTCGGACCGGTGCTGTAGGCCAGGCTCTTCGCGCCGCGCACGGCCTGCCTGACGGCTTCCTCGGTGCCGATGTCGGGCGCCGGCGCGCCGGCCTTCACGGCCACGTAGACGCCCGAGCGCACGAGGTCGGTGCGCGTGCCGGCCACGGTGCGGCCGGCGGCTTCGAGCGCGTCGATCGCGTTGGCGGCCAGCACGACGGCGTCGAAGGCCTCGCCGGCCTGCACGCGCCTGGCGGCATCGACACCGCCGACCGACTCGATGTCCAGCGCCTGCGGCGACACGCGCGCGTAGTCGGCCGCGAGGTCGGCGAGCAGCTGGCGCGTCGCCATCGACGAGATGATCTTCAGGGGTGGGGGGGCCATGCGGCGATTATTCCCCCGCCGCACGATGCGAGTTTTCTGCAATGTCGGCCGGCGATTGCGCAGTGCAGAATGTTCCATCACCCCTGATTCCCGGAGCCCTGCGATGCCGACCTTCCGCCCTTCGACCCTGCTGCGCGGCCTGCTCGCGCTGGCCGCCCTGTCAGCCGGCGGCGGCGCTTCGGCGCAGGTGGTGCTCACCGCGTCTTCCTGGCTCGGCCCGACGCACACGCTGTCCGAGACGCAGAAGGAGTGGTGCGCGCAGCTCGAGGCGAAGACCTCGGGCAAGGCCAAGTGCAACATCCTGCCGCGCGGCGTGACGGCGGCGCCGGGCACGCTGGATGCGGTGCGCAACGGCCTCGCCGACCTGTCGTTCACGGTGCATGGCTACACGCCGGGCCGCTTCGTCACCACGCAGATGGCCGAGCTGCCGTTCCTGGGCGATGCGTCCGAGGCCACGTCGGTCGCTTTCCAGCGCATCTACGCGAAGAACCCGGCCATGGCCGAGGAGCACAAGGGCGTCAAGGTGCTGGCCGTCTTCACGCACGGCCCCGGCATCGTGTTCAACACGAAGCGCCCGATCACGAAGATCGACGACCTGTCGGGCCTGAAGTTCCGCGTCGGCGGCGGCATGGTCAACGAGATCAGCAAGACGCTCGGCATGAACGTCACGCTGAAGCCCGCGCCGGAGAGCTACGAGCTGCTGTCCACCGGCGTCATGGACGGCACGCTGTTCCCGGCCGAGAGCGTGGAGTCGTTCAAGATCGACAAGGTCATCAAGCACGCCACCAGTTTTCCCGGCGGGCTCTACAACACCAGCTTCGTGTTCATGATGAACCCAGCCAAGTACGACAGCCTGCCGCCCGACGTGAAGAAGGTCGTCGACGAACTCTCCGGCGAGCCCGCCGCGCGCGCCTTCGGCCAGGGATGGGACAAGGTCGACCGCCGCGGCATGGCCTTCATGCAGGCGGCCGGCGTGCAGTTCACGAAAGCCGACCCGGCGTTCGTGAAGGCGGTGGCCGCGAAGCTGTCGCCGCTGGAAGACGCGTGGGCCAAGGCCGCCGAGGCCAAGGGCCTGAAGAACGCGAAGAAGGTCCTGGCCGACTACCGCGCCGAGATCAAGAAGCTCCAGTAGCGCTTCGCCTTGAAGAAGCTGCTCGCCACGCTGTGCGGCCTGCTGGCCGCCTGCGCGCTGTTCGCCATCATGGTGCTGACGCTGGTCGACGTGAGCGGGCGCAAGTTCGCCGACGCGTCGATCCCCGGCTCGCTCGAGCTCACCGAACTGCTGCTGGTCGTCGTCATCTTCGCCGGCCTGCCGCTGGTGTCGATGCAGGGCGAGCACGTCGTCTTCGATTCGCTCGACCCGTTGGTGCCGGCCTGGCTGCGGCGTGCGCAGCACGCGGTGGTCGACCTTGCCTGCGCCGTGGCGTTGCTCGGCATCGCCTGGCTGATGTGGGCGAAGGCCGGCCAGATGGCCGAATACGGTGACGTCACGGCGCAGCTGAAGCTGGCGCTGCCGCCCTTCGTGCGCCTGATGGGCGTGCTGTGCGCGGTGACCGGGCTGGTGCACGTGCTGCTGGTCTTCAAGCCGGTGGCGCACCACCACGCCGGCGTCGACAGCGGTGGCGCCACATGACCGCCGCGCTGATCGGCTTCGCGATGGTCTTCGTGCTCGCGCTGCTGCGCGTGCCGCTGGCCTTTGCGATGGGCGCGGTGGGCTACGTCGGCCTGGGCCTGCTGCGCGGCTGGGCGCCGACGGCGGCGAACGCGGCCCAGGTGGTCTACGACACCGGCTTCGCGTACACGCTGTCGGTGGTGCCGCTGTTCATCCTGATGGGCAACTTCGTCGCCCGCGCGGGCCTCGCGCACGAGCTGTTCCGCGCCGCCTTCACCTTCATCGGCCACGTGCGCGGCGGGCTGGCGCATGCCACCGTGATCGCCTGTGCCGGCTTCGGCGCCATCTGCGGCAGCAGCATCGCCACCGCCGCCACGATGTCCAAGGTGGCGTTCCCGCCGATGAAGAAGCTGGGCTACAGCGAGTCGCTGTCGACCGGCGTCATCGCCGCCGGCGGCACGCTGGGTATCATGATCCCGCCGTCGACCATCATGGTCATCTACGGCATCGTCACCGAGACCAACATCGGCAAGCTGTTCGCCGCCGGCGTGATCCCGGGCCTGATGAGCGCGGCGATGCTGATGGCCGGCATCGCCTGGATGACCTGGCGCGACCCGTCCGCCGGCCCGGCCGGCGAACGCTCGACCTGGGCCGAGCGCTGGCGCTCGCTGCGCGACATCTGGGGCGTCGCGCTGCTGGTCGTCGTCGTGCTCGGCGGCATCTACGGCGGCGTGTTCACGGCCACCGAAGGCGCGGGCATCGGCGCTTCGGGCGCCTTCCTGTTCGCGCTGGCACGGCGCACGCTCACCTGGCGCGTGCTGTTCGAGATCCTCGTCGAGAGCGCGCGCACGACGGCGATGCTGTTCACGATCCTGATCGCGGCGATGCTGTTCTCCAGCTTCGTCAACTTCACGACGATGCCCGGCGACCTGAAGGACTGGATCCTGCACCAGGGCTTCAGCCCGCTCGCCGTGGTGGGCGCGATGATGGTGATCTACGTGCTGCTGGGCACCATCATGGAAGAGCTGTCGATGGTGCTGCTGACCATCCCGGTGTTCTTCCCGATCGTCACCGGGCTGGGCTTCGACGCCGTGTGGTTCGGCGTGCTGATCGTGCTGGTGGTGCAGATCGGCCTGATCTCGCCGCCGGTGGGCATGAACCTGTTCGTGCTCAACGCCTTGCTGAAGGACGTGGCGCTGAAGCAGATCTTCCG
>CAUJHQ010000095.1 GCA_963204815.1 Pseudomonadota bacterium
TCCCATTGATGCAGGCGGCCGTCGGCGCCGCGCGCGATCGTCGCCGTGTCGCCGGCGGCCACCGCGACGATGCCGTCGTGCAGCTTGCGCGGCGCGATGCCGAAGCCTTCGCCCCAGGCCCACAGGCTGCCGTCGGCGCGCATCGCCAGCGAGTGCCGCGAGCCGGTGGCGATGGCGACGGCGCCGTCGAAGATCGGGCCCCAGCGGTCGGCCTTGTCGCCCAGGCCGTGGTGCGACAGCGGCCCGAAGCGGTTGCCGCCGGTGCCCAGGACGACGCCGTCGCGGCGCAGGTGGATGGCGTGGCCGGTGTGGGCCTTCACCGCGACGACGTCATGCGCGGTGACGACGAAGCCGGGCGTCGCGCTGAGCTTGCCGTCGCCGTACTGGCCGCGGTGCGCGAGGCCGTGCACGTGCAGCCGGCCCGCGGTGTCGATGAAGTAGTCGGCGCTGTCGCCGATGCAGGCGGCGACCACGCCTTCGGCGACCCGCCGTGGCGCCGTGGTGCCACCGCCGTGCCAGAGCGTGCGGCCGGTGTCGATGGCGAACCAGCCCGACTGCCCGGCCGCGAACGCCGCCACGCGGGCCATCAGCACGGTGGGCTGCGCCGGCGCGTCGCGCCAGGTCACGAGCGTGCCGTCGTCGAGCAGCGCGAAGTCGGCGTCCTGGCTGACGCCGACCTGCCGCACGCCGGAGCGCCGCCGCTGCGGTGCGCCGGCGGCGGTCCAGCCCCAGGCCACGTCGCCGTCCAGCGCCAGGTGGCGGTCGTAGTAGGAGGCCAGGGACGGGGCCGAGGCGTCGGCGGAGGCGGTGTCGGTCACGAGGGCGCTCCAGGGCACGAGGGCGGCGGCGACGTGGCGGCGGCGCAGCATGTCAGCGCCGCGCGCCGGCCTGCCGCAGCAGCGCGGCGATGGCGGCCTGGCCACGCTGTTCGGCATGCGCCAGCGGGCGCACGCCCTGGCCGTCGGCGCGGTTCGGGTCGGCGCCGCCGGCCAGCAGCAGGCGAACGATCTCGGTGTGCGCGGCGCCGCCGTCGCCCAGCAGGATGGCCTCCAGCAGCGCGGTCCAGCCGAGCCGGTTGACGTGGTCGACGTCGATCTTCGTCTTCAGCAGTTCGCGCACCGTCTCGACGTGGCCGTGGTGCGCCGCCGGGATCAGCGCCGTGCCGCCGTAGCGGTTGGTGGACTTCAGGTCGGCCCCGGCGGCCAGCACCAGGCGCAGGATCTCGAGCCGGCCCTGGGCGCCGGCGTAGAGGAAAGGCGAGTCGTCGATCGCGTCCTTCGCGTTGACGTCGGCGCCGCGCGCAACGAGCAGCCGCGCAGCGTCGATCCGGTTCGCGTGCGTGGCCGCCAGCAGCGCGGTGCGGCCGCGCTCGTCGCGCGTGTCCACCGGCGTGCCGCCGTCGAGCAGGCGGCGCAGCGTGGCCGTATCGCCGGCCTCGGCGGCGGCCACCAGCGCGGGGGGCGCCGCGCCGACGGCGCCCGGCGCGAGCGCCAGGGCCAGCAGCGTACGGCGCTTCAGCCGCGGTGCCGGGGCGGGCCTCATGCGGCGCCGCCGCCGTGCGGCCCGAGCAGCGACTTGGCCAGCATCGCGTGCACGCCGCGGTGCTGGTTGACGGTCTGCGTGACGCGGAAGTCCACCGCCAGGCTGCACAGCGTGTACGCGTCTTCGCGCGACAGGCCTCCGCGTTCGCCCAGCAGCGCGATCATGTCGCGCAGCGCGATCGCCAGGCACTGGTCGAGGCTCGGGTCGAGGCCGAGCGTGATCCAGTGCGTGGGTGTCTCGGCGCGCGGCATCGCCAGGCCGGTGCGCTTGTGCAGCACGAACTCGAAGTCGCCCTGCAGCGCGGTCTCGATGGCGGTGGTGCAGACCTCGCCATCGCCCTGCGCCGCGTGGCCGTCGCCGCACGAGAACAGCGCGCCGGGCACGTGCACCGGCAGGTGCAGCGATGCACCGGGTCGCAGTTCCTTCAGGTCGAGGTTGCCGCCGTGGGCGCGCGGCACGATGGTCGTGATGCGGCCCCAGTGCGGCGGCGGCGCCACACCCATCACCCCGAAGAAGGGGTGCAGCGGCAGGTCCAGGCCCCAGGGCAGCCGGCCGGTGCCGCGTGCCGCGTCGAGCGCGATGTGCAGCAGCCGGGTGCGGTCGAACTCCGCCGGCAGCGTGCCGGCGAGCGGGCGGATGACGTTGTAGCCCCAGTCCTGGCGCAGGCGCACGTCGAGCACGCGCACCTCCAGCGTGTCGCCCGGCTCGGCGTCCTCCACGTACACCGGCCCGGTGAGGATGTGCCCGGGCGCCAGGCGCGGCGAACGGGCGTGGATGTCGTGCAGCTCCGGCGGCACGTGGAAGGGCGCGGGCGGCAGCACCTCGGGGCCGCCGCTGACGGTGTCGACCGTGAGGCGGTCGCCGCTCTTCAGCCGCAGCACCGGTGCGAGGTCCGCACCAAAGGCGCCCCAGTGGCAAGTACCGACCGCGGCGCGCAAGTGGTGATGCATCATGGCGTGCACGATAGCGCCAACAATGCCCGCGCACACCGGAGGAGAGGCCCCTTGATCGAACTGCTGAGCGACCCCCAGACCTGGATCGCCTTCGCCACGCTGACGGCGCTGGAACTGGTGCTGGGCATTGACAACATCATCTTCATCTCGATCCTCGTCGACAAGCTGCCGCCCGAGAAGCGCGAGCTGGCGCGCCGCATCGGCCTGTTCATGGCGATGTTCATGCGCATCGGCCTGCTGCTGGTGCTGGCGTGGATCGTCGGTCTGGTGGCGCCGCTGTTCACGGTGCTCGGGCAGGAGATCTCGGGCCGCGACCTGATCCTCATCGTCGGCGGGCTGTTCCTCGTCTACAAGGCGACGACCGAAGTGCACGGCGCGCTCGAAGGCGAGGAGGGCGAGGTCAGCGCCGCCGTGAAGGCCACCTTCGCCGCCGTGATCCTGCAGATCATGGTGATCGACATCGTCTTCTCGCTCGACTCCATCATCACCGCGGTCGGCATGGTCGACGACGTGCGCATCATGATCGCCGCGGTCATCGCGTCGGTGGCGCTGATGATGCTGTTCGCGCGGCCGATCGGCGAGTTCGTGTCGGCCCACCCCAGCATCAAGATGCTGGCGCTGAGCTTCCTGGTCGTGGTGGGCGTGGTGCTGATCGCCGAAGGCTTCGACAATCACGTGCCCAAGGGCTACGTCTACTTCGCGATGGCCTTCTCGGTGGCGGTGGAGATGCTCAACATCCGCGCCCGCAAGAAGCGCGTGAAGCCGGTCGAGCTGCACAGCCCCTACCGAGAGCCCGCGCAGCCGCCGCAGTAGCGCGGCCCGGGCCTCAGGCGCGCGTGCGCGTCGCGAGGTGGATGCTCGGCAGGATCAGCAGCGCTCCGACCGCGTGGTACCACCGCGGCGCCTCGCCGAGCAGCCACCACGCGATGAGCGCCGCGTACACCGGCCCCAGGTACATGACGACGCCCGAGCGCGTGGGCCCCAGTTCGCGCAGCATCAGCGAATAGGCCTGGTAGCTCAAGAAGCCGGGCATCACGCCGGCGGCGACCACCAGGCCGAGCGCACCCCAGGACGCCGGCGGTGCCGGCACGAGCGCGGCTTCGGCCAGCGTGAACGGCAGCAGCACGATCAGCCCGCCGGCGCTGATGCAGGCCAGCCGCTCGCGCGGCCCCAGCGCCGAAGGCCAGCGCTGCAGCAGCACCGAGTAGCCGATCCACGCCAGCGCGGCGGCCACGATCCAAAGGTCGCCGACAGTGAAGCGCGCGGCGAGCAGGCTCGCGGGATCGCCGCGCGCGATGACGAACAGCACGCCGAGGAAGGCCAGCGCCATCGCCGCCTGCTGCGTGCGCGTAGTGGCCTCCTTCAGCAGCCAGCGGCCGACGACGGCAATGCCCACCGGCGTGGCGGCGTAGATCAGCCCCACGTTGGTGGCCGACGTGGTGTGCGCGCCGATGTAGACGAAGGCCCCGCACACCCACATGCCCAGCGCGCCCAGCACCAGCATCTGCCGCCATTCCTGCCGCCACGCCGCGGCGATGGCGCGCCGCGCCGGCCACACCAGCGGCAGCATCAGCGCCAGCGCCAGCGTCCAGCGGCCGAGCGCCAGCGCGTGCGGCGAGATCACGCCGCTGGCGGCGCGCGCGATGATGTAGTTGGACGACCAGAGCGCCGGCGTCACCCACAGCAGCACGCGCGCCAGGCGCAGTGCAGGGGTCGGGGCAGCGGTCGTCATGGCGCCGGCGATTCTGGCGGATGGCCGCGGCGGCGCCGCCGATGACCGGTCAAACCCGGTCCCGGGCCGGGTCCGGGCGAGGCGAGAATCGCCGTTCCTGCCCGCCAGGCA
>CAUJHQ010000096.1 GCA_963204815.1 Pseudomonadota bacterium
GCCGGCTGCTGGTGGAGCCACCTCGAACTCGAACGCCTGCCGGGCTGGCTGGCCCTGCTGCACGCGCGGCTGGAACCGGGCGCGCGCGTCGTCATGCTCGACAACAGCTTCGTGCAGACCAGCAGCACGCCGATCTCGCGCACCGACGCGCGCGGCAACACCTACCAGAACCGCACCCTCGACGACGGCAGCGTGCACGAGGTGGTGAAGAACTTCCCGACCGCCGACGAAGCGTTCGCGATGCTCGGCCCGCGCGCGCGGGCGCCGCAGTGGACCGCGCACACGCACTACTGGATCCTCTCCTACACACTCGCCTGATGCAGACCACCCTGTCCCCGGAGTTCAAGGGCACGCGCGAAGGCGAGGAGGCCGAGGCCATCCTGCGCAAGTGCGTGCACTGCGGCTTCTGCACCGCCACCTGCCCCACCTACCAGCTGCTCGGCGACGAGCTCGACGGACCGCGCGGCCGCATCTACCAGATCAAGCAGGTGCTCGAAGGTGCGCCGGCCACGCGCAGCACGCAGCTGCACCTGGACCGCTGCCTCACCTGCCGCAACTGCGAGACCACCTGCCCGAGCGGCGTGCAGTACGGCCGCCTGGTCGACATCGGCCGCGAGATCGTCGAGCAGCGCGTCGAGCGCCCGCGCGGCGAGAAGGCGGTGCGCTGGCTGCTGCGCGAAGGCCTCACCGGCCCGCTGTTCGCGCCGGCCATGAAGCTGGGCCAGCTGGCGCGGCCGCTGCTGCCGGCGTCGCTCAAGCTGAAGGTGCCGCCGCCGGCCGACGCGCGCGCGCAGCGCTGGCCGCAGAGCGAACGCCAGCGCAAGGTGCTGATGCTGCTGGGCTGCGTGCAGCCGGCGATGGCGCCCAACATCAACAGCGCCACCGCACGCGTGCTCGACGCCGCCGGCATCCAGACCCTGGTGGCCGACGGCGCCGGCTGCTGCGGCGCGCTGCGCACCCACCTCGCCGACCGCGACGGCGGCCTGGCCGACATGCGCCGCAACATCGACGCCTGGTGGCCGCTGATCGAAGGCCTCACCTCGCAGGGAAAGGTGGAGGCGATCGTGATGAACGCCTCCGGCTGCGGCGCCACGGTGAAGGAATACGGCCACGCGCTCGCGCACGACCCCGACTACGCCGCCAAGGCCGAACGCGTGAGCGCGCTGACGAAGGACCTCTCCGAACTGCTGCCCGACCTGCTGCCGGCGCTGAAGCCGCGCCTGCGCAAGCCGGCGAACGGCCAGCTCGTGTTCCACCCGCCCTGCTCGCTGCAGCACGCGCAGCAGCTGCGCGGCGGCGTCGAGACGCACCTGGCCGAGCTCGGCTTCGAGGTGCGCCTGGCCGCCAGCGAGAGCCACCTGTGCTGCGGCTCGGCCGGCACCTACAGCGTGCTGCAGCCCGAACTGAGCCTGCAGCTGCGCGACCGCAAGCTCAAGGGCCTGGCGCCGCAGAAGGCCGAAACGATCGTCTCGGCCAACATCGGCTGCATCCAGCACCTGCAGGGCGGCACCGCCACGCCGGTGCGCCACTGGGTCGAGCTGCTGGACGAAGCGCTGGCCTGAGGGCCTTCAGGCCAGCGCGGCGCCGGCCTTCACCGGCCGCGCCCGCAGCGCCGTCAGCACGCCGGCCACCAGCAGCGCAATGCCGGCGGCGGTGGCCGGCGCCGGCCACTCGCCGCGCAGCAGGAAGGCGTAGGCCAGCGCCGACAGCGTCTCGAAGACGATGAGCTGCCCCACCAGCGTGGTCGGCAGGCGCTGGCTGGCTTCGTTCCAGCACAGCGTGCCGGCCCACGAGGCGAGCAGGCCGATGGCGAACATCAGGCCGACGAAGCGCAGCGGCTCGGGGCCGAAGGGCATCGCGACCGGCGCGCCGACGACGCCGTTCAAGGCCCAGAACACCGCGTAGCCGATCAGCGCCAGCGGCAGCGTCGCCACGCCCTGCGCGGTGGCCCAGGTGCGCGGGCTGCGGCCCGGGTGGTCGCGCAGCCAGTCGGCGTTGCGCAGCGGGTACCAGGTCCAGCAGACCACCGCGCCCACCGCCAGCAGCGCGCCGGTGGCGTAGCGGCCGAGGTCGGCGTCGGGCTTCAGCTGCGCCATCTCCGACTGGTTGACGAGCGCGATGCCGCCGGCGATGAGCGCCAGCGAAGGCGCCAGCCGCCCCCACGCGAGGCGGCCGTCGCGCGCGTGGTCGCGCAGGTTCGACGTGACGGCGATGACGACCGGCAGCGTGCCGATGATCATCGTCGGCAGCGGCCCGCCGGCGCGCTGGATCGCCGCCGCCAGGCACAGGTAGTACAGCACGTTGCCGACGAGCGACAGGCGCAGCGCCTCGCGCCAGTCCGCCCGGGTCAGCTCGCGCATGCGCG
Organism: Pseudomonadota bacterium; assembly: GCA_963204815.1. Taxonomy (GTDB): domain Bacteria; phylum Pseudomonadota; class Gammaproteobacteria; order Burkholderiales; family Burkholderiaceae_C; genus Rubrivivax. Next base: position 2,366 of record CAUJHQ010000096.1, read on the forward strand.
CGCGCTCCAGCCAGGCCAGCGGCAGCGCGATGAGGCCGAAGGCGAGGTAGCGGCCGAACGACAGCAGCGCCGCCGGGTACTGCGGCAGCATCAGCGGGGCGACGAACACCAGGCCCCACATCAGCCCGGCGGCGAGGGCGAAGGCGGTTCCGGACAGCAGGGCGGCTCGATGGGGCATGCGCCGATGTTGCCTTGTCGGGCTGGGGGTGGTCTTGCACCGGATTGCTCTCCACAATCGCGCCCTCCTGCCGCTGCCCGCCACGCCCATGAACGTCCGCTCCCTCCTCGTCGCCCTGTGGCTCGCTGCCGGCGCGCTGGGTGCCAGCGCCGCCGAGCCCGACCCGCAGGCCACGCGCGCCGCGCAGGCGCTGTTCGAGCGCCACTGGCAGTGGCTCGCCGAGCGCTTCCCGGAGTTCGCCACCTACCGCGGCGACCCGCGCTACAACGACCGCCTGACCGACGCCTCGCCCGAGGCGCAGGCCGCCGCCGACCAGCGCACGCGCGAGTGGCTGGCCGAGGCGAAGGCGATCCCGGCCGACCGCCTGTCGCCCACCGACCGCGTGTCGCTGGACATGTTCATCGGCGCGCGCGAGCGGGAGGTCGCCACGATGGCCTTCCCCGGCTGGCGCACCATGCTGATGGGCGTGCTCGGCGGCCCGCAGAGCAACTTCGCCGACCTGATGCTGCCCACGCCGGTGGCCACGGCCGCCCAGGTGGAGCAGCTGTTCGCGCGCATGGGCGCCTACCCGCGCCAGATGCAGCACCAGATCGAGCGCATGCGCAGCGGCATCGCGCTCGGCTGGGTGCCGGGGCGCGACGTGCTCGAACGCGTGCTGCGGCAGATCGACGTCCAGCTCGCCAGCCGCACCGAGGACAGCCCGTACTACGGCCCCTTCAAGCGCCTGGGCAGCGCGATCCCGGCCGACGAGCGCACGGCGCTGCAGGCGCGCGGGCGCGCCGCCATCGAACGCGACGTGGTCCCGGCGCTGCGCCGCCTGCGCGCCTTCGTCGCCGACGAGTACCTGCCGAAGGCGCCGGCCAACGGCCCCCTCGCCGGCTACCCCGACGGCCGCGCGGTCTACGAGATGCTGGTGCGCCAGCAGACCACCACGTCGCTCAGTGCGCAGCAGATCCACGCCATCGGCCAGCGCGAGCTCGCGCGCCTGCACGGCGAGATCGCCGGCGTCATGAAGACGATGAAGTTCGAGGGCGACTTCGCCGCCTTCGTGAAGCACCTGAACAGCGATCCGAAGTACTTCGCCGCCAGCCCGGAGGCGCTGCTCGCCGGCTACCGCGACATCGCCAAGCGCATCGATGCCGAGCTGCCGCGCCTGTTCGCCGAACTGCCGCGCGCGCCCTACGGCGTGCGCGCGATGCCGGCCTTCCGCGGCCCCGACGCCGCCGAGTACTACGACCGCCCGGCCGCCGACGGCAGCCGCCCCGGCTGGTTCAACGCCGCCGCCGCCGGCTACCTGAAGAAGCCGAGCTGGGGCATGGCCACGCTCACCGCGCACGAGGCGGTGCCGGGCCACCACCTGCAGATCGCGCGCGCCGTCGAACTGAAGGGCCTGCCCGAGTTCCGCCGCGGCGGCTTCGGCTACGTCGCCTTCAGCGAAGGCTGGGCGCTCTACGCCGAGACGCTGGGCCAGGAGATCGGCCTCTACGACGACCCGGCGTGGCGCTTCGGCCACCTGCAGGCGCAGGCCTGGCGTGCCGTGCGGCTGGTGGTGGACACCGGCATCCACGCGCTCGGCTGGAGCCGCCAGCAGGCGATCGACTTCATGGCCGAGCGCACCGGCCTGAACCGCGACATCGTCACCTCCGAGGTCGACCGCTACACGTCGACGCCGGGGCAGGCGCTGGCCTACATGATCGGCCAGCTGAAAATCACCGAGCTGCGCGAACGTGCAAAGGCGGCGCTGGGCCCGAAGTTCGACATCCGCCGCTTCCACAACGCCGTCATCGACCAGGGCGCGCTGCCGCTGGACACGCTGGAACGCGTGATCGACGAGTGGATCAGCGCCGAAGCTGCGCGCGGTAAAGCCCCGGCGTGACGCCGTAGCGGCGCGCCAGCGCGCGCGTCAGGTGCGCCTGGTCGGCCAGGCCGGCGGCGGCCGCGGCAGCCGCCGGGCTCTCGCCGGCGGCGAGGCGGCGCTTGGCCTCCAGCACGCGCAGCGCCATCAGCATCTGCTGCGGCGTGGCGTGGAACTGCGCCTTGAAGCGGCGCAGGAAGTGGAACGGCGACAGCCCGGCCAGCGCGGCCAGCTGCTCCAGCGTCAGGCGCTCGCCGACGTGCGCGCGCATGAACTCGACGACCGGCGCAAAGCGCAGCGCGCCTTCGGCCGCCGGCGCGCGGCCGATGCGCGCGTGCACGCGCAGCTCGCCGAGCAGCGTGGCGAGCAGGCTGTCGAAGGCGAGCGGCTCGCGCTCGCACCACAGCTGCGCGAGCAGGCGGGCGACGCGGCGCGCGCGCAGCGGGTCGTGCGCGACGGCCTGCGCGAAGTGCCAGCCGCGGTCGCCGGTGATCGCCTCGACGACGTCCGGCTCGACATAGACCATGCGGTAGCGCCAGCCCTGCGCCGTCTCGGCGCGGCCGGTGTGCAGCTCGTCGGCGTTCATCAGCACCAGCGAATCGGCCGCTGCGAGGTGCTCGCCGCCGCGGTAGCGGAAACGCTCGACGCCGCTCTCGATGGCGCCGAGGCCGAAGCCTTCGTGCGCGTGGGTCTCGAACGCGTGGTCGACGATGTGGGCGCGGTAGAGCTCGACGCCGGGACGGTGCTCCGGGCGCCGGAACTCGACGCGATCGCGCGCGCTGTCGAGCACCTCGGGCACGCCGCTGAAGGCTTCAGCCATGCTGGCGCCACCAGGCGCTGGCCTGCGCGCGCGACTGCAGGTCGAGCTTGTCGAGGATGTTGGCGACGTGCCGCTTCACGGTGTGCGGACTGATGTCGAGCGCGCGCGCGATGAGCTTGTTGCTGTCGCCGGCGGCGATGCGCTCCAGCACCTCGCGCTCGCGCTCGGACAGCGGGCCCTCGGGCGCCGGCGCGTCCGCCGCGCCGCCGCGCAGCGACGCGGCGAGCGCCGCCACGGCGCGCAGTTCGGCCAGCTGCGCGTCGCTCAGGCGCGCGCCCCAGCGCGCGTCGGCCAGCGCCTGCAGCACGGCGGGGCCGCACAGCAGCGGCTGGCCGCGCACGCCTTCGGCGAGCAGCCGGTCGGCCACGCCGGCGGCGGTGCGCGCCGCGTCGTCGAGTCGGCCGGCGCGCAGGAACGCGTGCGCCGCGCGCAGCGTGAGGTCGGTGCGCTGGCCCATCACGTCCATCGTCGGCAGGCGCGGCAGCAGGCGTTCGAAGAGCGCCACCGCCTCGTCCCAGCGGCCGTTGGCGGCGGCCCAGCGCGCACGCGCGGCGATCGCGCGCGGTACCTGCGACGACGGGTCCTCGAGCGGGTTCTCGCGCAGCAGGCCGGCCCAGTGCTTCAGCGCCGCGGCGTCGCCGACGGTGTCGGACAGCCGCACGCCGTAGACCGCGTTCTGGTGCCGCCACAGGCTGCGCCGCGGCTCGGGCGCGTCGGCCTCGCGGGCGATCTTCGACGCCAGCCGCGCGAAGACGGTCGGGCCGCGGCCGTGCATCGCGTCGACGAGGTTGCGCACCAGCGGCACGTTGTCTTCGAGCTCGCCGGAGACCGACAGCCAGTGCATGTCGGCCTCGGCGGTGGCGATGCCGGCCTCGGCCTCGGCCACGCGGCCGGCCCACAGGTGGGCGCAGGCCTGCAGCAGGCGCAACTCGCCACGCATCGGCAGCGGCGCCTCGCCCAGGCGCTGCCAGGCACCGCCGAGGTAGCGCTCGATGAGCGCCGGCATGCCGGCGATCGTCGTCCAGTTGATCGCCGGCACGCCGAGCCACCACGTGAAGAGCGGCGCGCCGGCCTCCAGCAGCGCCAGCACGCGGCCGTACAGCGGCGGCATCTCGACGTGCTGGCCGCGGCGGAAGTGCTGCGACAGGTCGGCCATCAGCGCGAACACGCGCGCCGGCGGCGGCAGGTCGTCGGCGGCGGCCAACCCGGCGAGCAGCGCCTCGGCCTCGGCGTTGCGGTCCAGCGGGTAGAGCGCGTTCGCGAGGCAGGCCTGCGCGTGCTGCAGTTCGTGGCGCTGGCCGGCGGCGGTGGCCGCGGCGACGGCGGCTTCGCAGGCGGCGGCCATGCCGTGCCAGTCCCAGCGCAGCAGGCAGGCCATGGCGCGCAGGCGCAGCAGGCGGGCGCTGCGCTGCGCCGGCGGGAAGGCGTCGACGAGGCGCGCGATCTCGCGCGCGCCGCCGTGCAGGAACAGCTCGTCGGCGGCGGCGGCGAGGTCGGCCTCGGCGGCGGCCCAGTCGGCAGCGCGCAGCCGGTAGCCGACGCGGCGCACGGTGTCGGGCTCGCCGTCGGCGGCGCGCGCCAGCAGGCGCGGCAGCTCGCCGGGGAAGCGCGCGGCCAGGCGCGCCTGCAGCGCGTCGCGGAACAGGTCGTGCAGCACCAGCGTGCGCTCGGCCGATTCGAGCGCGGTGGCGAAGAGGCCGCGCCGCTCCAGGTCGTCCAACCGCTCGGCGGCGCAGGCGTCGCCGCTGACGGCGGCGGCGCGGGCGGCGGTCAGCTCCGGCAGCACCGAGCTGCGGACGAGGAAGTCGTGCAACGCCGGCGGCAGGTCGTCGAGCACCTCGGCGGCGAGGTAGTCGAACAGGTGGCGGTCCATCAGCGGGCCGGCGCCAGCCGCGCCAGCCGGGCGCGCGCGCAACGCCGCCTGCGCCAGCCGCAGACCGGCCGGCCAGCCGGCGGTGCGCTCGACGAGCTCGCCGACGCGCGCGGCGGGCAGCGCGTCGGCGGCCAGCAGCGCGGCGGCCTCGTCGGCGCTGAAGCGCAGGTCGTCCTGCGAGAACTCGGCCAGCTCGCCGGCGGCACGCAGGCGCGCCAGCGGCAGCGGCGGCGCGGTGCGGCCCGCCAGCACCAGCGTCCACTGCGCCGGCAGGCGTTCGACCAGCTGCGCCAGCAGCGCGAAGGCGTTGTCGTCGGCCAGCCGGTGCAGGTCGTCGACGATGACCAGGCCGTGGGCGACCCCGGCCTCGGCGAGCGCGTTCAGCAGCTCGGCGGCGGCGCGCTGGCGGTCGGCGCGTTCGCCGCCGGCCAGCCCCACCAGCGCCTCGGGCGCGCTGCGCCACGGCAGGTCGAAGGGTTCGAGCGCGGCGATCAGGCAGGCGAACAGGCGCTCGGCGTCGTCGTCGCTGTCCAGCGAGACCCAGGCCGCGCCCCAGCCGGCCGGCAGCCGCGCGACCTGCGCGGCCAGCGCCGTGGTCTTGCCGAAGCCCGCCGGCGCCTGCAGCAGCACGACGCGCTGCTGCGCGATGGCCTGCGCCAGCGCGTCGTCGAGCGTGCTGCGCGCGACCCGCGCCGCGCGCAGGCGCGGCGGCTGGATCTTGGTGGCGGCAAAGCGCAGCGCTTCCATGGGCGGCCACTGTAGCCAAGAAGACGCGAGCCGCGCCGGCCCGAAGGCGCGGCGCGGCTCGTTCAGGGGGCGCCGCCCCTTAAGGCGGCGCCGGGCGGGCCCGCGTCAGCGGACCTTGCCGTTCTTCCACGCGTTGAGCAGCGTGTCGTAGGCGATGGTCTCGCCCTTCGGCTTCTCGTTGGCCAGCTTGGCCCACGGGGCGCCCTTGTCGCTCAGGTACTTCTTCGGGTCTTCCTTCTTGTTGAGCTTGGGGGCGCAGCGCGCCATGCCGGCACGCTCGAGTCGCGCCATGACCTGGTCCATCTCCTCGGCCAGCGTGTCCATCGCCGCCTGCGGCGTCTTCTCGCCGGTGACCGCCCCGGCCACGTTCTTCCACCACAGCTGCGCGAGCTTCGGGTAGTCGGGCACGTTGGTGCCGGTCGGCGTCCAGGCCACCCGCGCCGGCGAGCGGTAGAACTCCACCAGGCCGCCGAGCTTGGGCGCCATGTCGGTCATGGCCTTGCTCTGGATGTCGCTCTCGCGGATCGGCGTGAGGCCGACGATGGTCTTCTTCAGCGACGTCGTCTTCGCGGTCACGAACTGCGCGTACAGCCAGGCGGCGGCGGTCTTGTTGGCGTCATGCCCTTCAAAGAAGGTCCAGCTGCCGACGTCCTGGTAGCCGTTCTGCATGCCCTGCTTCCAGTACGGGCCGTTCGGGCCGGGGGCCATGCGCCACTTCGGCGTGCCGTCGGCGTTGACGACCGGCAGGCCCGGCTTGGTCATGTCGGCGGTGAACGCGGTGTACCAGAAGATCTGCTGCGCGATCTGGCCCTGCGCCGGCACCGGGCCGGCTTCGCCGAAGGTCATGCCGGTGGCTTCCTTCGGGGCGTACTTCTTCATCCAGTCGACGTACTTGGTCAGCGCGTAGACGGCCGCCGGCGAGTTGGTGGCGCCGCCGCGCGAGACGCTCGCGCCCAGCGGCGTGCAGCCATCGGCGGAAGCGCGGATGCCCCACTCGTCGACCGGCTTGCCGTTCGGGATGCCGATGTCGGCGGTGCCGGCCATCGAGAGCCACGCGTCGGTGAAGCGCCAGCCGAGCGACGGGTCCTTCTTGCCGTAGTCCATGTGACCGTAGATCGGCTTGCCGTCGATCGTCTTCACGTCTTCGCTGAAGAACGCGGCGATGTCCTCGTAGGCGCTCCAGTTCAGCGGCACGCCGAGGTCGTAGCCGTACTTGGCCTTGAACTTGTCCTTCAGGTCCTGGCGCGCGAAAAGGTCGGCGCGGAACCAGTACAGGTTGGCGAACTGCTGGTCGGGCAGCTGGTAGAGCTTCTTGTCGGGGCCGGTGGTGAAGCTGGTGCCGATGAAGTCCTTGATGTCCAGGCCCGGGTTCGTCCACTCCTTGCCCTTGCCGGCCATGTAGTCGGTCAGGTTCATGATCTTGCCGTAGCGGTAGTGGGTACCGATCAGGTCCGAATCGCTGATCCAGCCGTCGTAGATGCTCTTGCCGGACTGCATCGAGGTCTGCAGCTTCTCGACCACGTCGCCTTCCTGGATCAGGTCGTGCTTGACGGTGATGCCGGTGATCTCGGTGAAGGCCTTGGCGAGCGTCTTGCTCTCGTACTCGTGCGTGGTGATGGTCTCGGAGACGACCGAGATCTCCTTCACGCCCTTGGCCTGCAGCTTCTTGGCCGCTTCGATGAACCACTTCATCTCGGCCATCTGCTGGTCCTTCGACAGCGTGGACGGCTGGAACTCGCTGTCGATCCACTTCTTGGCTTCGGCCTCGCCGGCCCAGGCCGACTGGCCCAGGGCCATCGCGGCAGCGGCGAAAGCCACGGCGCTCATGCGCATCTTCATGTCGTCATCTCCTCGTTGCTTCCCGCTGTGGAACTGGGGGCGCCGGCTGGGAAGGTGAGGCCGGCACCCTTTTGCATCGACGGTGGCTCAGCCCTTGCGCATGATCAGCGCCAGCAGCGCCATCGACAGCACGAAGCTGATCCACACCGAGGGCTCGTTCTCGAGCCCGAACCAGCCGGTCATCTGCTCGCTGACGGCCACGAAGGCCAGGTTCACGTAGGCCGCGGCGAGCAGGCCGATGAAGAGCCGGTCGCCGCGCGTGGTGGCGATCGGCAGGAAGCCCTTGCGCAGCACGGTGGGCGACTTCAGCTCCCACACCGTCATGCCCGCGAGCATCAGCACGATGCAGCCGAAGAACACGGCCACCGGCAGCGTCCACGCCATCCAGTCGAACATCGGCTTCTCCTAGACCCGGCCCATCGCGAAGCCCTTCGCGATGTAGTGGCGAACGAACCAGATGACGATGGCGCCCGGCACGATGGTCAGCACGCCGGCCGCGGCCAGCACGCCCCAGTCCATGCCCGAGGCCGACACCGTGCGCGTCATCACCGCGACGATGGGCTTGGCGTTCACGCTGGTCAGCGTGCGCGCCATCAGCAGCTCGACCCAGCTGAACATGAAGCAGAAGAAGGCGGTGACGCCGACGCCGGCCTTGATCAGCGGGATGAAGATCGTGAGGAAGAAGCGCGGGAAGCTGTAGCCGTCGATGTAGGCCGTCTCGTCGATCTCGCGCGGCACGCCGCTCATGAAGCCTTCGAGGATCCACACCGCCAGCGGCACGTTGAACACCAGGTGCGCCGCCGCCACCGCGATGTGCGTGTCCATCAGGCCCACGGTGGTGTAGAGCTGGAAGAACGGCAGCAGGAACACCGCCGGCGGCGTCATGCGATTGGTGAGCAGCCAGAAGAAGACGTGCTTGTCGCCGAGGAAGCTGTAGCGGCTGAACGCATACGCCGCCGGCAGCGCCACCGCGAGCGAGATCGCCGTGTTGATGGCGACGTAGATCAGCGAGTTGATGTAGCCGCCGTACCAGGACGCGTCGGTGAAGATGACCTTGTAGTTGTCCAGCGTGAAGTGCGCCGGCCACAGCGAGAAGGTGCCGACGATCTCCTCGTTCGTCTTGAACGACATGTTGACCATCCAGTACACCGGCAGGATGGCGAACAGCAGATAGAGCACGAGGAACAGCGTGCGCTTCTGGAAGCGGGTTTCACTCATGGCCGGCTCCCGCCTTCGACTCGGTGCCCACGCGCTGCATCCAGTTGTAGAGGATGAAGCAGAGCAGCAGGATGATGAGGAAGTAGATCAGCGAGAACGCCGCCGCCGGCCCGAGGTCGAACTGGCCCACCGCCTTCTGCGTGAGGTACTGGCTGAGGAAGGTGGTGCTGTTGCCCGGCCCGCCGCCTGTCAGCACGAAGGGCTCGGTGTAGATCATGAAGCTGTCCATGAAGCGCAGCAGCACGGCGATCATCAGCACGCCGCGTAGCTTGGGCAGCTGGATGTAGCGGAAGACGGCGAACTTGCTCGCGCCGTCGATGCGCGCGGCCTGGTAGTACGCATCGGGAATGGCGCGCAGGCCAGCGTAGGACAGCAACGCCACCAGCGGCGTCCAGTGCCAGACGTCCATCACCAGCACGGTGAGCCAGGCGTCGCGCGCGCTGCCGGTGTAGTTGTAGTCGACGCCCAGCGCGGCCAGGCTGTAGCCGAGCAGGCCGATGTCGGCGCGGCCGTAGATCTGCCAGATGGTGCCGACCACGTTCCACGGGATCAGCAGCGAGATCGCGACGACGACGAGCACCGCCGACGCCTTCCAGCCCTGCGCCGGCATCGACAGCGCCAGCAGGATGCCGAGCGGGATCTCCACGGCCAGCACCGCCAGCGAGTAGCTCACCTGGCGCAGCAGCGCCGAGTGCAGGTCTTCGTCGCGCATCACCGCCTTGAACCACTCGGTGCCGACGAACACGCGCCGCTCGGGGCTGATGATGTCCTGCACGGCGTAGTTCACCACCGTCATCAGCGGCAGGATGGCCGAGAAGGCGACGCACAGGATCACCGGCAGGATCAGGAACCAGGCCTTCTGGTTGACGGGCTTGATGTTCACTGCGGCGACTCCTCGGGGAGCATCTGCGCGGGATCGGGCCGCTGGGGTGCCCTGCTCCGCTCATGTCCCCCGCGTCCGGCTGCGCCGGCCGCTCCTCCTCTTACTTCGCTCCGCCCGGCACCCGACGTCCTTGGCCACCACCAGCCGTGGCGTGCCTGCATCGGACGCCGCCAGCCCTGCCGGATCGGGCCGCCGGGGTGTCCTGCGGAGCGAAGTAAGAGGAGGAGCGGCCGGCGCAGCCGGACGCGGGGGACATGAGCGGAGCAGGGCACCCCAGCGGCCCGATCTCGCGGAGGCGGTCGCGTGACGAGCAACCTTCTCGAACTGAAGGGTGTCCACACCCACATCGGCGCGTACCACATCCTCCACGGCGTGGACTTCGCGGTGCCCGAGGGTGAGGTCACGATGCTGCTGGGCCGCAACGGCGCCGGCAAGACGACCACGCTGCGCACGATCATGGGCCTGTGGGCGGCCTCGCAAGGCAGCGTCACGTTCCGCGGCGAGGCCATCCACGCGCGCCACACGCCGCAGATCGCCGGCCTCGGCATCGCCTACGTGCCCGAGAACATGGGCATCTTCACCGACCTCACGGTGAAGGAGAACATGGTGCTCGCCGCACGCAAGGCGCGCCATGAAGGCGAGCTCGACCGCGCGCGGCTGGAATGGATCTTCGGCCTGTTCCCGGCGCTGAAGAAGTTCTGGCTGTACCCGGCCGGCAAGCTGAGCGGCGGGCAGAAGCAGATGCTCGCCGTGGCGCGCGCCATCTGCGAGCCGCGTGCGCTGATCCTCATCGACGAGCCGAGCAAGGGCCTGGCGCCGTCGATCATCCAGAACCTGATCACCGCCTTCCGCGAGCTGAAGGCGCAGAAGACCACCATCCTGCTCGTCGAGCAGAACTTCATGATGGCCAAGGCGCTGGGCGACCGCGTGGCGGTGATGGACGACGGCCGCGTCGTGCACGCCGGCTCGATGGCCGAACTGGCGGCCGACGAGGCGCTGCAGCAGCGCCTGCTGGGCCTGTCGCTCGGAGCCCACCAATGACGACCACCACCGCCCCCGCCACCGCGCCGGCCGCGATCCCGAAGGCCAGCTTCGACTGGAAGCCGGTGCTGCTGCTCGTCGTGGTGCTGGCCGGCGCCTTCCCAGCGATCGGCAGCCCGAGCAGCTGGCTCACGCTCACCGTGGCCGGGCTCGCGATGGGCTTCATCGTCTTCGTCATCGCCTCCGGCCTCACGCTCGTGTTCGGGCTGATGGACGTGCTGAACTTCGGCCACGGCGTCTTCATCGCGCTCGGCGCCTTCGTCGCCACCAGCGTGATGGGCGGCATGGCGCTGTTCGCCGAGCAGGGCGCGCTGCAGGCGCTGGCAGCGATCTTCTGCGCCATGCTGGCCGCGATGGCGGTGGCCGGCGCGCTCGGCTGGGCCTTCGAGCGCGTCATCGTGCGGCCGGTCTACGGCCTGCACCTGAAGCAGATCCTCATCACGATGGGCGGCATGATCGTCGGCGAGGAGATCATCAAGGTCATCTGGGGCCCGCTGCAGATCGCGCTGCCGCTGCCGACGCCGCTGCGCGGCAGCTTCTACGTCGGCGACGCCGCGATCGAAAAGTACCGGCTGGTGGCCGCCGCCATCGGCGCCGGCGTCTTCGTGCTGCTGGTCTGGGTGCTGGCGCGCACGAAGGTCGGCCTGCTCATCCGCGCCGGCGTGCAGGACCGCGAGATGGTGGAAAGCCTGGGCTACCGCATCCGCCGCCTCTTCGTCGGCGTGTTCGTCGCCGGCTCGGCGCTGGCCGGCCTGGGTGGCGTGATGTGGGGCCTTTACCAGCAGGCGGTGGCGCCGCAGATCGGCGCCCAGGTCAACGTGCTGATCTTCATCGTCATCATCATCGGCGGGCTCGGCAGCACGCTGGGCTGCTTCATCGGCGCACTGCTCGTCGGGCTGATGGCCAACTACACCGGCTTCCTCGCGCCCAAGGTCGCGCTGTTCTCGAACATCGCGCTCATGGTCGGCATCCTGCTGTGGCGGCCGCAGGGTCTCTATCCGGTCACCAACCGCTGAGCGCCGCGATGCTGGACCGAATCCTCTCCCACGACCGCCCGCGCAGCCGCTGGCTCGCGCTGGCGCTCGTCGCCGTCGTCGTCGCGCTCGCGCTGGCGCCGTTCCTGTTCCCGGGCGCGAAGGCGCTCAGCGTGGCCGCGAAGACACTCGTCTTCATCCTGCTCGTCGCCAGCTTCGACCTGCTGCTGGGCTACACCGGCATCGTCAGCTTCGCGCACACCATGTTCTTCGGCATCGGCGCCTACGGCGTCGCGGTGGCCAGCACGCGCATGGGGCCGGGCTGGGGCGCGGTGCTCGCGGGCACGCTGGCGGCGCTGGCGATCTCGTTCGTGCTGTCGCTCGTCATCGGCCTATTCTCGCTGCGCGTGAAGGCGATCTTCTACGCCATGATCACGCTCGCCGTGGCGTCGGCGTTCCAGACGCTGGCCTCGCAGCTGAGCGACCTCACCGGCGGCGAGGACGGCCTCACGTTCAAGAACCCGGCGTGGCTGAGCCCGAGCTTCGAGCCCTTCGAGGCGCCGTTCCTCGGCGTCGCGCTCGACGGCAAGATCGTCACCTACTACGTGCTCTTCGTCGCCGTGGCGCTGCTGTTCCTGGCGTTGCTGCGCATCGTCAATTCGCCGTTCGGCCGCGTGCTGCAGGCGATCCGCGAGAACGACTTCCGCGCCGAGGCGATCGGCTTCCGCACGGTGGTCTACCGCACCTGGAGCAACGTGCTGTCGGCCGGCTTCGCCACGCTGGCCGGCGCGCTGCTCGCGCTGTGGCTGCGCTACGTGGGGCCGGACACCACGCTGTCGTTCGAGATCATGCTGGACATCCTGCTCATCGTCGTCATCGGCGGCATGGGCACAATGTACGGCGCAGTGATCGGCGCCGCGCTCTTCGTGCTGGCGCAGAACTACCTGCAGGACCTGCTGAGGCTGGCCGCCGGCGCGCTGGAAGGCGTGCCCGTGGCCAGCGCCGTCTTCACGCCCGACCGCTGGCTGCTCTGGCTGGGCGTGCTGTTCGTGCTGTCGGTCTACCACTTCCCGACCGGTGTCGTCGGCCGCTTGCGCGCGCTGGCACTGAAGCTGAAGGTGAAGTGATGGGCGCCTCCAAGTACCTGGTCTGCGAAGGCCGCGAACTCCACTACATGGAGTGGGGCAGCGGCCACGCCGAGACCGTGATCGCCTGGCACGGCCTGGCGCGCACCGGGCGCGACATGGACCCCATCGCCGAGCACCTGGCGCAGCGCTGGCGCGTCATCTGCCCCGACACGATCGGCCGCGGCCTCAGCCAGTGGAGCCCGGAGCCGACGGCCGAGTACTGCCTGGCCTTCTACGAGAAGCTCGCGGTCTCGCTGCTCGACCAGCTCGGCGTCGCGCAGTGCCTGTGGCTGGGCACGTCGATGGGCGGCGCCATCGGACTGAAGGCGGCGGCCGGGCGCCTGCGCGGGCGCATCCGCCGGCTGGTGCTGAACGACATCGGCCCGCAGCTGGCCGCGCCGGCGGTGGAACGCATCCGCTCGTATGCCGGCAGCCCGCCGGCCTTCGCGACGGTGGGCGAGCTGGAGCGCTTCTTCCGCACCGTCTACGCGCCTTACGGCTGGTTGCCCGACGCGCAGTGGCGCGCGCTCACCGAAAGCTCGGTGCGCCGCCTGCCCGACGGCCGCGTGACGCCGCACTACGACCCGGCGATGGTGATGCAGTTCACCCACCACCCGGACGACTACCTGCAGTGGGACGCCTGGGACTCGCTGCACCTGCCGGTGCTGTGCCTGCGCGGCGAGCGCAGCGACCTGCTGCTGCCCGAGACCGCCGAGGCGATGCGCCAGCGCGGCCCGCGCGCCGTCGTCGTCACGATCCCCGGCTGCGGCCACGCGCCGGCGCTCAACACGCCGGAGCAGTACGCGCTGGTCGAGCGTTTCTTCGCCGGCGCCGCCTGACGTTTCCCCACCCGAACGACAAAAGAGGAGATCACCGCATGAAGACCTGGACCCGCCACGCACTCGCCGCGGCCACCGCCGCGCTCGCCCTTGGCGCGCAGGCCGCCGGCAGCGTCGGCACCACGTTCCCCGAAGGCTTCCCGGTGATCGAGGACGCGTCGCTCGCCAAGCCCTTGCTCGGCTTCGGCGCCGCCGGCGCGGTGACGCGCACGCCGGTGATCTTCCTGCACGGCAACAACGACACGCCTTACCCCACCGCCTGCAGCCCGTTCGGCAATGCACGCGCGTTCGCGCAGCACCTGGCCGACAACGGCTGGGCCACCAGCGAACTGTGGGCGCTGGGCTACCAGGGCGACCAGTGCAACCTGGCGGCCGACCAGACGAACCGCGCGCGCATCGCCCACACCAACCAGGCCAACGTGCCCGACCTGCGCCGCTTCGTCGCCGCGGTGCTGGCCTTCACCGGCGCGAAGCAGGTCGACATCGTCGGCCACAGCCTGGGCGTGACGCTGGCGCGCGAGTGGATGCGCCAGGACGACGCCCACCGCACGGTGCGCCGCCTCGTCGCCGTCGACGGGCCCAACCACGGCATCATCAACTGCTCGCCCGACCC
>CAUJHQ010000097.1 GCA_963204815.1 Pseudomonadota bacterium
GCGTCGCGCAGCGAGGCCTGCGTCAGCACCACCGCCATCGCGGCGTCCTCGATCATGAAGGCGATGCGGTCGCGCGGGAACGCCGGGTCCAGCGGCACGTAGGCGGCGCCGGCCTTCAGCACTGCGAGCAGCGCGACCACCATCTGCGGCGAACGCTCCATCCAGACGCCGACGAGCGACTCGGTGCCGACGCCCATCGCGACCAGGTGCTGCGCCAGGCGGTTCGCCTCGGCGTCGAGCTCGGCGTAGGAGAGCGCGCGGCCGTCCATGCGCACGGCCTCGGCCTGCGGCGTGGCGCGCGCCTGCGCCTCGAACAGGCCATGCAGCGTGGGCGCGGCCGGCGGCGGCAGCGCCGGGCCGTGGCGGTGCGCGGCGAGCGCGGCCAGCTCCCGGTCGTCGAGCATCGGCAGCGCGCTCGCGCGTGCGCCGGCGTCGCCGGCGAAGCCGTGCAGCAGCCGCTCGTAATGGCCGGCGAGGCGGTCGATCGTCGCGGCGTCGAAGAGGTCGGCGTTGTACTCCACGCAGACGCGCATGCCTTCGTGGGTGTCGAAGACGTCGACCGCGAGATCGAAGCGCGCGGTCTCGATCGGCAGCTCCTCGATCGTCGCGCGCACACTGTCGAGCGCGGAAGGCGCGTTCGAGATCGCGTGCAGCACGAACAGCACCTGGAAGAGCGGCGCGTGGTCGAGATCGCGCCGCGGCGCCAGCGCCTCGACCAGCTGGTCGAAAGGCATCTCCTGGTGGGCGTAGGCCTTCAGCGCGGTCTCGCGCACGCGGGCCAGCAGTTCGCTCACCGTCGGGTCGCCGGCGAGGTCGGCGCGCAGCACGATGTTGTTGGCGAAGAAGCCCACCACGCGCTCGACCTCGGGCCGGTCGCGTGCGCCGACGACGGTGCCGACGGCGAAGTCGTCCTCGCCGCTGTAGCGGTGCAGCAGCACCTCGAAGGCGGCGAGCATCAGCATGAAGAGCGTCACGCCCTCGCGCCGCGCGGCGACGCGCAGCGCGTCCACCAGGGTCTCGGGCAGGCGCACGACGCGCCGGCCGCCGCGGTGCGTCTGCAGGCGCGGGCGCGGGCGGTCGGTCGGTAGCGCGAGCACCGGCGGCAGGCCGCGCAGCTGCTGCTTCCAGTAGTCCAGGTGGCCGGCCAGGGCACCGGCGGCGAACACCTCGTTCTGCCACTGGACGTGGTCGAGGAACTGCAGCGGCAGCGGCGGCAGCGCGGCTGGCGCGCCCCCCATCGCCTCGCGATAGAGCGCCTGCAGCTCGGCGAACAGGATGGCCACCGAGATGCCGTCGGCGACGATGTGGTCGAGCACGAAGCAGCTGATCGCGAGCTCCGGCGCGAGCCGCACGACCAGCGCGCGGACCAGCGGTGCATGGGCGAGATCGAACGGCCGCCGCGCCAGTTCCATCATGACGAGGCGCGCCTCCGCCTCGGCCTCGGCAGCGGGCATGGCGGTGAGGTCGACCTGCTGCAGCGACACGTGCACGTCGTCCTCGACGCAGCAGCGCGGCGCGCCGTCCGACTCGAAGAAGCGCATGCGCAGGCTCTCGTGACGCCGCACCAGCGTGTCGAAGCAACGCCCGAGCACCGCCACGTCGAGCGGGCCCTCGAGGCGGGCGGCGCTGACGATGTTGTAGGCCGCGCTGTGCGGGTCCATGCGGCGCAGGAACCACAGCCGCTGCTGCGTGTGCGAGACCGGCATGCTCGCCAGCCGCGGCACGCGCCGCGGCGCCGGCAGCGCGCGCGGTGCCGCGGGCGGATGGGCGCGCAGGTGGGCCTTGATCGCGTCCTTCTGCGCGGCGAGCTGGTCCCGCAGCGGGGCGTCGAGCGCGCCCTTGGGCGCGCTGACGCCGAGGCGGTCGCCGTCGAGCGTGAGCCGCACGTCCAGCGCGGCCAGGCGTTCGAGCAGGCGGGCGACGTCGCTCACAGCGTCAGCTCCTCGCGCGCGTCGGCCGCGAACAGGCTGCCGAGGTGGGCGACGAGGCCGCCGACCGTCGGGTGGTCGAAGGGCGCGGTGGCCGCCACCGGGCGGCCGATGGCGCGCTGCAGGCGGTTGCGCAGTTCCACGTTGGCGAGCGAGTCGAGGCCGAGCGACGTGAACGGCGTGTCGTCGGCCAGCGCGCTGCCGCCGGCGGGCAGGCCGAGCACCACCGACAGCTCGCGCCGCAGCAGCGCGCCCAGGCGCCCGCTGCGCTCGTCGGCGGGCAGCGCCGCCAGGTCGGGCGTGGCCGCGTCCGCGGTGTCGCGGCCGGCCTCGGCGCTGCCGAGCAGCTCGCGCAGCAGTGGCAGGCCGCCGCCGCCGAGCTGCGCCACGCGTGACCAGTCGACTGGCGCCACGGCCGCGTGCGCGGTGCCCGTTTCGAGCAGCCGCTCGAGGGCCTGCACGCCCTGCGCCGGCTCGAGCGCCTCGAAGCCCTGGTCGCCGGCGCGCGCCGCCGCGCCGCCGCGCGCGGCCATGCCGACGGCCTGCCAGGCGCCCCAGGCCACCGCGGTGGCGGGCAGGCCGCGCATGCGGCGGTGGCGCGCCAGCACGTCGAGAAAGGCGTTGGCGGCGACGTAGTTGCCCTGGCCCGGCGAACCCAGCGTGGCCGACATCGAGGAATGCAGGACGAAGAAGTCGGGGCTGAAGCCGTGACGGCGCAGCGCGCGGTCGAGCCGCCACGCGCCGTCGGCCTTGGCGGCCATCGCGGCGGCCAGGCGGCCAGCGTCCTGGCGCAGCAGCACGCCGTCGTCGAGCGCGGCGGCGCCGTGCAGCACGCCGCCGAGCGGCCGGCCGCTGCGATGCAGCGCCTGCATCAGCGCCTCGACGCCGTCGTCGCGCCCGAGGTCGGCGGCGACCACGTCGACCTCGGCACCGGCCGCGCGCAGCGCGTCGATCTCGGCCTGCGCGGCGGCATCGGGCGCCGAGCGCGACGCCAGCACCAGCCGGCGCGCGCCCTGCTCGACGAGCCAGCGGGCGGTGACGAGGCCGATGCCGCGCGTGCCACCGGTGACGAGGTAGGCGGCGTCGGCCCGCACCGGTGCGGCGAGCGCCGGCGCGTCGGCCGGGTGGCGCAGCACGACGCGGCCGATGTGGCGCGCCTGCGCCATGTGGCGGAAGGCCGCCGCCGCGTCGGCGAGCGCGAAGGTGGTGATCGGCAAGGGCGGCAGCGCGCCCGACGCGATGTCGGCGACGACGCGGCGGAAGGTCGCGCCGACGATCTGCGGCGTCTCGCGCGCGCGCTCGCTGCAGTCGACCACGTGGTAGCGGATGCCGCGGCCGAGCGCGGCCACGCGCTCGGCGCTCCAGAGGTCGCGCTTGCCGATCTCGAGGAAGGTGCCGCCTTCGGCCGTGACCTCGAAGCTGCGGTCCATCATCGCGCCGGCGAGCGAGTTCAGCACGACGTCGACGCCGCGGCCGCCGGTGCGGCGCAGCACCTCGTCGGCGAACGCCGGCGCGCGCGAGTCCAGCACGTGCGGCACGCCCATCGCGGCCAGCACGGCGCGCTTCTCGTCGCTGCCGGCGGTGGCGAAGACCTCGGCGCCGGCACGCAGCGCGAGCGCCACCGCCGCCATGCCGACGCCGCCGGCGCCGGCGTGCACCAGCACGCGCTGGCCGGCCTGCAGGCGGGCGATCTGGTTCAGCGTGATCTCGGCCGTCAGCCAGGCGCTCGGCAGCGACGCCGCGCGCTCGTACGGGATCTCCGCCGGCAGCGGCGCGACGAACTCGGCGCGCGTCGTCGCGTGGGTCGCGAACGCGCCTTCGACCATCGCGACCACGCGGTCGCCGACCGCCAGGCCCGTCACGCCGGCACCGACCGCGACCACCTCGCCGGCACCGTCGCTGCCGAGGCGCGGCACCTCGCCCGGGTAGAGGCCGAGGGCAAGCAGCACGTCGCGGAAGTTCAGCCCGCTGGCATGCACGCGCAGTTCCACCTCGCCCGGGCCCGGTGCGCGGCGCGCCATCGGCACCATGCGCAGGTTGTCCAGCGTGCCGCGCGGTTCGACCACCAGCATCGCCGGGGCGTCGTCGACCGACGTGGCCGCGCCGGCGGCCAGGCGCTGCAGCCGGGCCACGAAGGCCTGGCCCTTGCGCAGCGCGACGCGCGGCTCGGCCGCGCCGGCGGCCAGCAGGTCGGCGAGCGCGCGCAGGTCGGCCGACGACGGCGGCGTGTCCAGGTCGACGTGCGTCACGCGCAGTTCCGGGTGTTCGAGCGCGGCGACGCGCGCGAGGCCGGCCACCGGCGCCTGCGCCGGGTTCGGCGTCTCGCTGCCGTCCACCGCCTCGGTGCCGGAGGTCACCAGCCACAGCGGCGCCGGGGCGGCGGCCAGGGCCTGCACCAGCGCCAGCGCGGCCTCGCTGCCGTGCTGCTGCAGCGCACCCGGCACCTGGTCGTCGGTGAGCGCCGGCACGCGCAGCGCGCGAAGCGACACCACGCCCGCCGGCGCCGGTTGCCGGCGCAGCGCATCGAGCGGCGCGCCGGCGGCGATGCGCTCGACCGCGCCGCCGCGGCGCGCGATCTCGGCGGCCAGGCGTGCGCCCTGGCTGCCGGCGCTTTCGCCGTCGCCGTCGTCCAGCACGACCCAGCGGCCGCCGAGCGGCGCGTCGGCGGGCAGCGGCAGCGGCCGCCAGCCGGTCTCGTAGAGCCAGCGCTGCGCCTGCGCGCCGCGGCTCACGCGCTGGCAGCGCAGGCCGTCGAGCCGGGCGACCGGCCGACCGTCGGGTGTCTGCACGAGGATGTCCACGCGCAACAGGTCGGGGCTGCCGACGGCACGCACTCGGGCCTGGCTGACGAGGCGCGTCGTCGCCGCACCGAGGCTGCGGTAGGCGTCGACGCCGACCGGCAGGTAGACGCGTTCGCGGCCGGCGCCGCCCTGGCTTTCGATCGCCAGTGCGGCGACGTGGAAGCAGGCGTCCAGCAGCGCCGGGTGCAGCGACATGCGCGCGGCCTCGGCGGTCAGCGACGGCGGCAGCTCGACCTCGCCGGTGGCCTCGCCGCGGCCGCGGTGCAGCGTGCGCAGCGCGCGGAACGACGGCCCGAAGGTGATGCCCAGCGTGCCCAGCCGGTCGTACAGCGCCGTGGGGTCGACCGCTTCGGTGGCCAACACCGGCGGGGCCTCGGGCAGCGGCGCGCTGTCGTTGCCGATGCGGGCGCTGGCGTGCAGCGTCCAGGCCTCTTCGCCGTCGGCGCGGCTGAAGATGCGCACGCGCGGGCCGGCGGTTGCGTCGTCGACGACGACCTGCAGCGTGCGCGCGCCCGCGTCGACGCTCATCGGTGCGGCCACGTCGAGGTCGTGCACCGCCGCCGGCGCGCCGCGCACGGCCTGTGCCGCGGCGTGCGCGGCCTCGATCCAGGCGGTGAGCGGCATCACCGTCTCGCCGCCGATCACATGGTCGGCCAGCCAGGCGGGGTCTTGCCGGTGCACGCGGCGTTCGAAGAGCGCCACCAGGCCGGCCGCGGGCAGGCGTTCGCCGAGCAGCGGGTGCACCGACGAGCCGGCGGCACGGCCGCGGGCCGGCGCCGCTTCGACGAGCAGGCGCTGGCGCTGGAACACGGTCGTCGGCAGGCGCAGATGGGCGCGTGCGCCGGCGCCGAGTGCGCGCCAGTCCGGCGTGGCGCCGCGTACGTAGAGCCGCGCCAGCGCGTCGCGCAGCGATTCGGCGGCCGGCCGGCCGCGGCGCAGCGACGGCAGCCACGCCACCGTGCCGTCGGGGCCGGCGCAGGCCTGCGCCAGGCCGGTGAGCGTGGCGCCCGGCCCGATCTCGAGCGCCGCGTCGCAACCCTGCGCGAGCAGCGTGCCGATGCCGGGTTCGAAGGCGACCGGCTCACGCACGTGGCGCGTCCAGTAGTCGGCCATGCGGTGGCCCCACGCGGCCCAGTCGAGCAGGCCGCCGCCGAGGTTGGAGATCCAGGCGATGCGCGGCGCCGCGTGCGCCACGCCGGCGGCGATGCGGCGGAACTCCTCCAGCATCGGCTCCATCAGCGGCGAGTGGAAGGCGTGCGACACCGGCAGCGGCTGGGTGCGCAGGCCCTGCGCCGTCAGCCGCGCGCCGACGGCGTCGACCGCGGCGCGCGTGCCGGCGATCACCACCTGGCCCGGCGCGTTGCGCGCGGCGATCGCGACGCCGTCCGCGAGTGCGCGCTCGACGGCGTCGACGTCGCCCTGCACCGCCAGCATGGCGCCGCCCTCGGGCAACGCCTGCATGAGGCGCGCGCGCGCGGCGATCAGGCGCGCGCCGTCTTCCAGCGTCAGCACCCCGGCCACCACGGCGGCGGCGTACTCGCCGACGCTGTGGCCGATGACCACCGACGGCTCGATGCCCCAGTGCCGCCAGAGCGCCGCCAGCGACACCTCCAGCGCGAACAGGGCGGGCTGCGTGTGGCCGGTGCGGTCGAGCAGGCCGGTCTCGGTGAACAGCACCTCGCGCAGCGGCCGCTCGAGCAGCGGGTCGAGCACCGCCGCGCAGCGGTCCAGCGTGGCGCGGAAGACCGGCTCCGTGGCGTCGAGCTCGCGGCCCATGCCGACCTGCTGCGCGCCCTGGCCGGTGAAGAGGAAGGCGACGCGCGGCCGCACGCCGGGCGTCGCGCGGCCGCGCACGGCGGCGTCGGGCGTCGCCAGGCCCTGCAGCAGCGCCGGCACGTCGGCGGCCACCAGTGCCAGCCGGTGGCCGAGGTGCGCGCGGCCCTGCGCCAGCGTGGCGCACACGTCGGCCAGCGGCAGCGCCGGGTGCGCGGCGAGGTGGGCCGCGTGGCGCGCCGCGAGCGCGTCGAGCGCCGCCTCGCTGTGCGCCGACAGCACGAAGAGCTGCGGACCACCGGCGGGCGCGGCCATGGCCGGAGCCGGCGGCGCTTCCTCGACGATCACGTGCGCGTTCATGCCGGAGAAGCCGAACGCGCTGACGCCGGCCCGCCGCGCGCCGTGCGGCGCCGGCCAGTCGTGCAGCGTGGTGCTGACGCGCAGCGGCAGCCGGTTCCAGTCGACCGCCGGCGTGGGCTGGGTCACGTGCAGGCTGGCCGGCAGCCGCCGGTGCTGCAGCGCGAGCACGGTCTTGATGAGGCCGGTCACGCCGGACGCGGCCTCGAGGTGGCCGATGTTGCTCTTCACGGAGCCGACTTCGAGCGGCGCTGCCTTGTCGCGCCCGGGCCCGTAGGCGGCGGCGAGCGCCTCGATCTCGATCGGGTCGCCGAGCGAGGTGCCGGTGCCGTGGGCCTCGACGTAGTCGACGTCGGCCGGGCGCAGGTTCGCGGCTGCGAGTGCCTGCCGGATCACCGCCTGCTGGGCGATGCCGTTGGGCACCGTGAGCCCGCTGGAGCGGCCGTCCTGGTTGATCGCCGAGCCGCGGATCACGGCCAGCACGCGGCGGCCATGGGCCAGCGCGTCCAAGAGGCGCTCGAGCACCAGCAGGCCGCAGCCTTCGCCGCGCACGAAGCCGTTGGCCGACGCGTCGAAGGTCTTGCAACGGCCGTCCGGCGAGAGCATGCCCCACTTGGAGATCAGCACGTAGGGCTCGGGCGCGAGCATCAGGTTCACGCCGCCGGCCAGCGCCAGCGTGCTCTCGCCGTTGCGCAGGCTCTGGCACGCGGTGTGGATGGCGACCAGCGACGACGAGCAGGCGGTGTCGATCGCCATGCACGGCCCCTGCAGCCCGAGCGTGAAGGACAGCCGCCCGGCGGCGGCGTTCAGCGCCGTGCCGGTGGCGAGGTAGATGTCGCTGCGCGCGGGGTCGGTGATGTCGATGCGCTGCGCGTAGTCGGTGGACGTGATGCCGACGAACACGCCGGTGCGGCTGCCGCCGAGCCCGTCGGGCGCGATCGCGGCGTGCTCCAGCGCTTCCCAGGCCACTTCGAGCAGCAGGCGCTGCTGCGGGTCGAGTGCGGTGGCTTCGCGCGGCGACATGCCGAAGAAGCCCGGCTCGAAGCCGAACACGTCGTCGAGGAAACCGCCGGCCTGCGTGTGCGCCTTGCCGAAGGCGGCAGGGTCGGGGTCGTGAAATGTGCTGACGTCCCAGCGATCGGGGGGCACGGTGCCGACGACGTCGCGCCCTTGCTCGAGCAGGTCCCAGAAGGATTCGGCGTCGGCGACGCCGCCGGGCGTGCGGCAGCCGAGGCCCACGATGGCGATCGGCTCGCGCGACGCGGCCTCGGCGGCATCCAGGCGCGCCTGCAGGCGCTCGATCGCGGCGAGCGCATTCTGCAGAAGGCTGCGGCGGTCGGCCGCTTCCGGGCGTTCGGCGCCAGAAGTCATCGTCTCTTTGTATCTCCCCGAATTTGGAGTATCGCGGAGGGCAGGCTCATTTCATCTGCCCCAAACGAAGGAGAAGGCGGCTCTCGAGTTCTTCGTCACTCAGATCGTCGAGAGCGCGGTCGTCGGTGGCGTCTTCGCTTGGTGGCGGGACCGGCTCGACGCTCGGTGCTGGCGCCGAGGCGAGACCGAGTTCGCCTTCGAGGAACGCCGCCAGGGCCCCCACGTTCGGGTGGTTGAAGGTCAGCGTCGACGGCAGCGGCCGGCCGACGGCCTGTTCGAGGCGGCGCTTCAGTTCCACCGCCATCAGCGAGTCCATGCCGAGGTCGAAGAGCCCGGTGGCGGGCGCGACCGCGGTGCCCGCCGGCAGGCCGAGCACGCGCGCCACGTGGCCGGCCACCTCGGCCACCAGTAGGTCGCGCCGCAGGTCGGCGGGCGCCGCCTCGAGCCGGCGCAGCAGGTCGTTCGCGCCCGCCGCCGCGGTCGGTGCCGCGGCCGCCGGCGCGGTGTCGAGCCGCTTCAGGAAGGGCCGCGCCCGCCGCGCCTCGTGCAGCGCGCGCAGCCGGGGCGGATCGATGCTCGCCACCACCGCGTGGGCGCGGCCGGCCGCGAGCAGCCGGCCGAGCGCGGCGAGCGCCGCCGCGTCGTCCATCGCGTCCAGGCCGGCGAGGCGGAAGCCTTCGCGGTCGGCATCCGACGCGACGCGCATCGTGGCCCACGTGCCCCAGGCGATCGACAGCACCGGCAGGCCCTCGGCGCGTGCCTGCACGGCCGCCGCGTCGAGGAACAGGTTGGCCGCCGCGTAGTGCGCGAAGCCGGCGGCGCCGAGCAGGGCGGTGGTCGACGAGAACAGCGCGACGAAATCGAGCCGCCGCTCGCGCGCCAGGTCGACGACGTTGCGGGTACCGCTCACTTTGGGCCGCAGCATGGCCTCGACCTGGGCGTCGGTCAGCGCCGTGATGGGCGCGGCGTCCAGGTGCGCGGCCAGGTGCAGCACGCCGCGCAGCGGCGCGCCGCCGTCTTCGAGCGCGGCTACGGCGCGCTCGACCGCGGCCCTGTCGGCGACGTCGCCGGCCAGCGGCACGACGCGCGCGCCGAGCGCCTCGATCGCGCGCAGCGCCGGCGTGCCGGCCTGCGGGTGGCGGCCGAGCAGGCCGATGTGGCGCGCGCCGCGTTCGGCGAGCCAGCGCGCCACCAGCAGCCCGAGGCCGCCGAAGCCGCCGGTGACGAGGTAGCTGCCTTCGAAGCTGAGGGGCGGCGCCGCGGCGTCCGGCCGCTCGGCCGGCGCGTCGCCCGCCACCAGGCGCGGCGCCCGGCGCTGGCCGGCACGCCATGCGGTCTGGTCCTCGCCGTCGTCGCTGTCCAGCGTGGCCAGCAGCGCGTCGAGTGCCGCGGCGTCGCCGCCGTCGGCGTCGAGGTCGATCGCGCCGCCCCAGCGCGCCGGGTGCTCGAGCGCGAACACACGCCCCACGCCCCACAGCGGCAGTTGGTCGGGCCCGCCGGGGCTGGCGTGGCCGGGCACCGGCTGCGCGCCGCGCGTCACGAGCCAGGCGCGCCCGCCGTCGGGGCGGGCGGCCAGCGCGGCCAGCGCGTGCAGCGGCTCGTTCACCGCCGCGGCGAGACCGCGGCCCACCAGCGCGCCGAGCCAGACCCAGTCGTCGGCGGCCGGCACATCGCGTTCGCCCGCGGCGACGCGCGCGACGACGTCGCCGCGTCCCGCCAGGCGGGCCGCCAGCGCGGCGGCGAAGGGCCCGGGGCCGCCGGCGAGCGTCCAGCGCCGTGGCGGCCGCGGCGCGCGCGCGACGATCAAGGCCTGCTGGCCGTCGGCCGGC
>CAUJHQ010000098.1 GCA_963204815.1 Pseudomonadota bacterium
CGCACGGCAGATCGAAGGCGGCGAGCGCCGCATCACCGGTGTCATGGTCGAGAGCCACCTGCACGAAGGGCGCCAGGATCTGAAGCCCGGCGTCGCGCCGGCGCACGGCGTGTCGATCACCGACGCCTGCATCGGCTGGGATGACACCGCGCCGCTGCTGCGCGCGCTCGCGGCCGCCGTCCAGGCGCGGCGCCGGCGGTGAGGCGGGCCGAGCGCCGGGCCGCTCCCAAGCCGGCCCGCATCCCCTCGGGGGACCGCTCGACGTACCCGTCGGGCAAGGGGCTCACATGACGCGCGCGCACAAGATCCCGGTCTCGGTGCTGGTCGTCATCCACCAGCCCGACGGGCAGGTGCTGCTGATCGAGCGCGCCGACAAGGCCGGCTACTGGCAGAGCGTGACCGGCTCGGTCGACACCGAAGACGAGCCGCTGGACCGCACCGCGCGGCGCGAGGTCGAGGAAGAGACCGGCATCACCGGCGGCACGCTGCACGACTGGCAACTGAGCAACGTCTACGAGATCTACCCGGTCTGGCGCCACCGCTATGCGCCCGGCGTCACGCACAACACCGAGCACGTCTTCGGCCTCACGGTGCCGCCGGGCACGCCGGTGCGGCTGTCGCCGCGCGAGCACACGCGGCACGCCTGGCTGCCGTGGCGCGAGGCCGCCGACCGCTGCTTCTCGCCCAGCAACGCCGAGGCGATACTGCAGCTGCCGCGATTCCTGACCCTGCCGCCCGCGACGTGAACCGCCTCGTTCCCCTGCAGTCCTCGCAGATGCCACCCGCCGGCGTCGGCTCGCAGGCCTTGCGCGTGGCCACCTACAACATCCACAAAGGCGTTCGTGGCGTCGGCCGCGCGAAGCGGCTGGAGATCCACAACCTGGGCAACGCCGTCGAGTCCTTCGACGCCGACCTCGTCTTCCTGCAGGAAGTGCGGCTGTTCCACACGCAGCACGCGCGCCAGTTCCAGCGCACCTCGTTCGGCTGGCCCGACGAGGGGCAGGCCGAGTTCCTCGCGCCCGAGGGCTACGCGGCCGCCTACCGCAGCAACGCCGTCACGCGCCACGGCGAGCACGGCAACGCGCTGCTGTCGCGCTGGCCGATCGGCGTGATCGGCCACCACGACGTCAGCGACCACCGCTTCGAGCAGCGCGGGCTGCTGCACGTGCCGGTGCAGTGGAAGGGGCTGACGGTGCACGCCGTCGTCGCCCACTTCGGCCTCGTGCACCGCAGCCGCGTGCGGCAGGTGGAGCGGCTGGCGCAGTTCCTCGCCGACGAGGTGCCGGCCGGCGAACTGCTGGTCGTCGCCGGCGACTTCAACGACTGGAGCGAGAAGCTCGACGGCCCGATGAAGGCTATCGGCCTCGCGCGCGCGCAGGCGCCCGGCGGGGCCCGGCGCGTCACCTTCCCGTCGCTGGCGCCGGTGTTCGCGCTCGACCGCTTCTACCTTCGCGGGCTGGCCTGCACGCAGATGATGGTGCCGCGCGGCAGCACCTGGGCGCGCATGTCCGACCACCTGCCGCTGGTGGCCGAGCTGGAGCCCGCCTGATGGCGGGCGCCGACGACGAACGCGCGATCTGGGCCTCGGCCGGCGTGCCGCGGCCCAGCTTCGTCGGCGGCAACGAGGTCGCGCTGCTGGAAGGCGGCGACGACCTCTTCCCCCGCATGTGCGCGGCCATCGAGGCGGCCGAGCGCGAGGTCTGGCTCGCCACCTACATCTTCGACGACGACGGCGCCGGCCGCCGCGTCGCCGACGCGCTGGCCGCCGCCTCGGCGCGGGGCATCGCCGTGCACGTGGTGGTCGACGGCTTCGGCTCGCTGGCCACGCTGCCCCGCCTGCGCGACTGGCTCTCGCCGTCGCAGGTGCGGCTGGAAGTCTTCCGACCGCTCGACCGCTGGTACGCCTGGCTGCAGCCGGGGCAGCTGCGGCGACTGCACCAGAAGCTGTGCGTCGTCGACCAGCACACCGCCTACGTCGGCGGCATCAACATCATCGACGACCGCCACGACCTGCGCCACGGCTGGGCCGACCGGCCGCGGCTGGACTACGCCGTCGAAGTGCGCGGCCCGCTGGCCGAGCAGGTGCACCGCACGGCGCGCGCGATGTGGTCGCGCGCCAACCTCGGCCACGTCTGGCGCGACGAACTGCGCGACGTCGTGCGCGGGCCGGCGCCGCTCGACCAGGGCCTGGACCTGCTGCAGCGCCTGCGCCTGCGGCCGAAGCGGCCGTCGTCCGGCAACGTGCGCGCCGACCCCGTGCGTGCCGCCTTCGTCGTGCGCGACAACCTGCGCCAGCGCCGCGCCATCGAGCGCAGCTACATCGACGCCATCCGTCGCGCGCGCACGCGGGTGGACATCGCGGTGCCGTACTTCTACCCCGGCCGCCAGTTCCGCCGCGCGCTGCGCCAAGCGGCGCGGCGCGGCGTGCGCGTGCGCCTGCTGCTGCAGGGCAAGTTCGACTACCGCATCGCCGCGCTCGCCGCGCGCGCGCTCTACGACGAACTGCGCAGCCACGGCGTGCGCATCTTCGAGTACACCCCCGCCTTCCTGCACGCCAAGGTGGCGGTGGTGGACGACGACTGGGCCACCGTCGGCAGTTCCAACATCGACCCGCTGTCGCTGCTGCTGAACCTGGAGGCCAACGTCGTCGTGCACGACCAGGGCTTCGCGGCGGCGCTGGCGGCGCGCCTGGACGGCGCGATCGCGCTCTCCGAAGAGGTGCAGAACGTGGTGCAGCAGCGCGGCTGGCGCAGCTGGCTGCACCGCGGCTTCGTCGCCTGGTGCGCCGGCCTGTACCTGCGCCTGGCCGGCATCACCGGCCGCTACTGACGTTTCAGCGCAGTGTCGGGTCGGCCGGCGCCGGCCCGAAGCGGTTCGGCCCGGGGCTGCCGCGCCGGAAGCCGTTGTCGATCAGCATCCACAGCCAGCCGATCACCGGCAGCAGCGCGATCAGCACCCACCAGCCCGACTTGTCGCGGTCGTGCCAGCGCTTGGCCGACACCGCGATCGCCGGCCACAGCAGCAGCAGGCTGACGACGGCCTCGGCGCGGTCCGGGTGCAGGCGGGCGATCTCGAGCAGCGCGCGCAGCAGCAGTGTCAGGCCGCCGAGCGCGAGCACGCCCCAGAGCCAGAAGGCGCGGCGCGAAATGCGGCCGCGCGGGTCGAGCAGCATGTGAAGCGGCCCCGGCTCGTCGTCGCCGAGCAGGGGCCGCGAAGGGAAGCGCGTGGACATGCGCCGATTGTCGCGCCGCGGTCGGCCCGCGGCGCGACGGGGTGTCAGACGCTGACCGTGTAGACCGTGCTGCGGCCGGCGTAGACGATGGTGACGCGGTAGCCCGTGCCGGTCGCCTCGACGGTGATCGAGTTGCCGTTGCCGTCGCTGACGACGATGCTGCCCGAGGTTGCGCGCCGCAGGCTCGAGTCGTAGACCCAGTTCGTGTAGGTCGCGGTCACGTTGCCGCTGCGGACGGTGGCCCGCGTGATCGTCGTGATGTTGCCGACCGTGCCGACCTGGATGTTGGTGACGCCGTTGTTGCCGACCTGGTAGTTGCAGCTGACGTTGCCGCCGCTGTTCGTGCAGCGCTGCGTGAAGTTGAGCGTGCCGTTGTAGTTGTAGCCGGTGCTGACGTAGCTGTAGGTGATGTTGTAGGTCAGCGTCCAGCCGTAGTCGGTCGCGCTCGTGTAGTTGATGTAGTCGAGGCGGCCGGTGCCGTTGTATTCGAGGTAGGCGGTCGGCGTGCCGTAGCGGCAGTTGTTGTAGGTGTAGCTGTAGCTGACCGGAATGCCGGCGTTGCTGTACTCGTAGGTGTAGGTGAAGTTGCCGGACACCGAGCAGTTGACGGTGCTGCTCGCCGTCGGGCCCACCGGCAGCGAGATCGCGCCGCCCGGCGCCCCGCCGGGGGCGTTGCCGACCGACTGGATGTCCGCCACCGCGGCGTTGAGCGTCGAGACGGCGGTGTTGGCGGCCGTCTGCGACTCGGCGAACTGCACGTTGTTGACGTCGGCGTCGCGCGCCGCCGGGGTGGGCGACGCGGTCGGCGACGGCGGCTGCGCGCCGGGATCATCGCTGCCGCCACCGCCGCAGGCGGCGAGGGCGAGGGTGGTGACGAGAAGGGCAACCTGGGTGCTGCGGTTCATGTTCGGTCCTCCGTGGGCGGGGTGTCGGTGTGTTGCCGCAAGCGAGCGGTGCGCACGCCTCGCGCGACCCCCTGATCTTAGGGAGCACCGGCGCCACGCGCTCCCATCAATCAGGGGAGTCAGCGCAGGTCCAGCCGCAGTTCCACGCCCGCGCGCGTGACGCGCTGCACGCTGCCCGGATAGGTCGAGACGGCCGCTGGCTGGCCCCCGCGCGTGACCAGCACGGCGGCCGATGCGCCGAATTCGTGCACCTCGCGCGCCGCGTGCACCAAGATCGCCCAGCCCGGCGCGAGGCGCGCACCGATCGACAACGTGAGCGCACCGGCTTTGCCCCCATCGGGTTCGAGGTCATAGCGGTCGAGCACGCCGAAGGTGTCGACGTCCAGCCGCTGGCGCAGCGGCCATGCCGCCCAGGCGCCGGCGCCCAGCGTGACGGCGCCGAGCGGCCGCTCCAGCGCGAGCGAGGCGGCGGCGGACTGCCGGTGCAGCGTTTCGGTGGCCGCCGACGAGATCGGGCTGGCGAGGATGGCGCGGCGGATCTGCTGCGTCGCCAGCGCCAGCCCCGGCCGCCACAACAGCCCGGCGGCCGACCAGGGCTCGGCCGGTTCGACGCTCAGCGCCGCGCGCCGCCAGCGCAGCTGCGTGCCGGTGGCCAGCGGCAGGCCGATCTGCGTGAAGCCTTCGTAGCCGGGCGTGCCGCGCCACTGCGATGCCTCGGCGCCCAGGCGCAGCCCGGCCGCGTCGGCGCCGGCGCGCAGCGTCGGGCCGCGCAGCGTGCCGCGGTCGCGGTTCAGCACGAAGCCGCCGGGCGTCTTCTCGACGGCGTCGTAGCCGGCCTCGTCCCAGCCGAGCGCCAGCGTCTGGGCGGCGGCGGTGCAGGGCAGCAGGGCGGCCAGCGGCCAGGCGAGGGGAGGCAGCTTCATGGGCGGCTAGCATCGCACGAGCCATGCACCCGAGCGACCGCGACCTCGTCGTCGCCCGCCCCGAAGGCCTGTACTGCCCGGCGGGCGACTTCTACATCGACCCCTGGCGGCCGGTCGCGCGCGCCGTCGTCACGCACGCCCACGCCGACCACGCGCGGCGCGGCCACGGCGCCTACCTCGCCAGCGCCGAAGGCGAAGGCGTGCTGCGCGCGCGCCTGGGCGACATCGCGCTGCAGACGCTGGCCTGGGGCGACGCGGTGGACCACCACGGCGTGCGCGTCAGCCTGCACCCGGCCGGCCACGTGCTCGGGTCGGCACAGGTGCGGCTGGAACACGGCGGCCGCGTGTGGGTGGTGTCGGGCGACTACTTCGTCAGCGGCGCCGACGACGCCAACCCGACCTGCACGCCCTTCGAGCCGGTGCGCTGCGACTGCTTCGTCACCGAAAGCACCTTCGGCCTGCCGGTCTACCGCTGGCGGCCGCAGGCCGAGGTGTTTGCCGAGGTCAACGCCTGGTGGGCCGCCAATGCGGCGGCCGGCCGCGCCAGCCTGCTGCTGGGCTACAGCTTCGGCAAGGCGCAGCGCCTGCTGGCGGGCGTCGACGACAGCATCGGCCCGATCGTCGTGCACGGCGCGGTCGAGCCCCTGAACCGTGCCTACCGCGCGGCCGGCGTCGCGCTGCCGGCCACGCACGCGGTCGAGGCGCTCGACAAGGCGGCGCTGGCGCGCGCCCTCGTCGTCGCGCCGCCATCGGTGCTGGGCAGCGCCTGGGCGCGCCGCTTCGGCGACGCGAGCGACGCCTTCGCCAGCGGCTGGATGCAACTGCGCGGCGCACGCCGCCGCCAGAGCCTGGACCGCGGCTTCGTGCTGAGCGACCACGCCGACTGGCCGGGCCTGCAGCGCGCCATCGCCGCCACCGGCGCCACGCGCGTCATCGTCACCCACGGCTACGAGGCGGTGATGGTGCGCTGGCTGCAGCAACAGGGCCTGGAGGCCGGCAGCTTCCCGACCGAATACGGGGACGACGACGACGCGGCCTGAGCGGCGCCGCCGCGGTAACCTCGGCGGGCACCCTGCTTCCACGGAGACGCCCATGAAGATCCTGCTGCCGGTCGACGGCACCCCCGGCTCGCTGTTCGCGGTGCGCCAGGCGCTGGCGCTGCGCGCGTCCGGCCTCGCGAGCGAGTTCGTGCTCGTCAACGTGCAGGCGCCGCCGTCGCTGTACGAGGTGGTCGTCGCGCACGACGCCGACGTGCTATCGGAAGTGCGGCGCGACGCCGGCGACGATCTGCTCGCCGGCGCCGAGGCCCTGCTGGAGGCCGCCGGCGTCTCGTGGGAGAGCGAGGTGGCCGGCGGCGACCCCGGCCACGTCATCGTCGAGCTGGTCGAGAACTACGGCTGCGAGGCCGTCATCATGGGCCGTGGCCACGGCGCGTTGGGGCCGGTGGCGACCTCGGTGCTGGCGCACTGCCCGGTGCCCGTGATGCTGGTGCCGCCGCCCGACGACGACGACGAGCCCAGCGCCGGCTGATGCGGCGGTTCGCCGCCCTCTACCAGCGGCTGGACGCGAGCACCGCCACCAGCGAGAAGGTACGCGCGCTGCGCGAGCACTTCGCCGCCGCGCCCGCCGCCGACGCCGCCTGGGCGGTCTACTTCCTCGCCGGCGGCAAGCCGCGCCAGGTGGTCCCGACGGCGCTGCTGCGCG
The DNA here is from genome assembly GCA_963204815.1 of Pseudomonadota bacterium. GTDB lineage: Bacteria > Pseudomonadota > Gammaproteobacteria > Burkholderiales > Burkholderiaceae_C > Rubrivivax. The sequence goes on from CAUJHQ010000098.1 coordinate 6,765, forward strand.
CGCTGGCCTGCCGCCGCGCCGGCATCGACGACTGGCTGTTCGAGGCCTGCTACCAGGCGGTGGGCGACCTCGCCGAGACCATCGCGCACGTGATGCCGCCGGCCGCCGTGCCGTCGGACCACGGCCTCGCGCACTGGGTCGAGGACCGGCTGCTGCCGCTGCGCGGGCTGCCGCCCGAGGAGCAGGCGGCGCGCGTCGGCACCGCGTTCGACGAGCTCGACGCCGCCGGCCGCTTCGTGCTCGTCAAGCTGATCGGCGGCGGCTGGCGCGTCGGCGTGAGCCGGCTGCTGGTGCAGCGCGCGCTCGCCGAGCACGCCGGGCTGGACGCCAAGCTCGTCGCCCAGCGCATGATGGGCTACACCGACGCGAAGGCCCTGCCCACCGCCGCGCGCTGGCAGGCGCTGGTGGCGCCGGCCGACGCCGGTGTGCCCGAGCCCGGCCAGCCCTACCCCTTCTTCCTGGCGCACCCGCTGCAGGCGCCGCCGGGCACGCTGGGCGACCCCGCCGGCTGGCAGGTGGAATGGAAGTACGACGGCATCCGTGCCCAGCTGGTGCGGCGCGCCGGCCGCGCCTGGATCTGGTCGCGCGGCGAGGAACTCGTCACCGAGCGCTTCCCCGAGGTCGAGGCCGCCGCGCAGGCGCTGCCCGATGGCTGCGTGCTCGATGGCGAGATCCTCGTCTGGCCGGACGGCGCGGCCGTGCCGGCGCCGTTCAACCGGCTGCAGCAGCGCATCGGCCGCAAGACGCTGTCGAAGAAGCTGCTCGCCGACGCGCCCGCGGTCTTCGTCGCCTACGACCTGCTGGAAGACGGCGGCGCCGACTGCCGCGCCGCGCCACTGCACGAACGGCGTGCGCGCCTCGAGGAACGGGTCGCCGGCACCGCGCTGCGCCTGTCGCCGCGGGTGCAGGCGCCCGACTGGACCGACTTCGCCGCGCTGCGCGCCGAGAGCCGCGCGCGCGGCGTCGAGGGCCTGATGCTCAAGGCGCAGGACAGCGCCTACGGCAGCGGCCGCACCAAGGCCGACGGCACCTGGTGGAAGTGGAAGATCGACCCGCTGGCGGTCGACGCCGTGCTGATCTACGCGCAGGCCGGCCACGGCCGCCGCGCCAGCGTCTACACCGACTACACCTTCGCGGTCTGGAACCGCCCGCCGGCCGACGCCGCCGAGGCGCAGGCGGTTGTCGACGCCATCGCCCGCCGCGCGCCGGCGGTCGACGGGGCGCTGCAACTGGTGCCCTTCGCCAAGGCCTACTCGGGCCTGAGCGACGAGGAGTTCGCCGCCGTCGACCGCGTGATCCGCGCCCACACGCTGGAGAAGTTCGGCCCGGTGCGCAGCGTCAAGCCGACGCTGGTGTTCGAGCTCGGCTTCGAGGGCCTCAACCCGAGCCCGCGCCACAAGAGCGGCATCGCGGTGAGGTTCCCGCGCATGCTGCGCATCCGCCACGACAAGCCGCTGCACGAGGCCGATTCGCTGCTCACGCTGCGGCGGTTGATGTCGGGCGCGTGAACCTCACGGCGCCGCTGCGCGTCGCCATGCGGTTTGGCTTCGCCGCCCCGGCTTCGCCGGGGTCCGCGCATGCTGCGCATCCGCCACGACAAGCCGCTGCACGAGGCCGATTCGCTGCTCAGGCTGCGGCGGTTGATGGCCGCTTCCTGATCGTTCGTCGCCCGGCACTGCCGTTCGTCGCAGCACGCTCGCGGGGCGGCGGGCGGGTGCCTAGAGTTCGCTCCATCGCAACACCGAACCGCCCCCGAAGGAGCCCACCATGTCGACGCCCAGCACCACCTTCCGCGCCGCCGCCTTCGCGCTGTCCCTCGTCGTCACGCTGGCCCTGCTGGGAAGCGTCGACCTGATCGCCACCGCGCAGCCGCCGGCGGCGCTGCTGGCGAAGATGGCGCAGGCGCTGCCGCACGCCTGACCCGCCGGCTGCGTTGCGAACCCCGGGCCCCGCTTCGGCGGGGCCTTCGCTTTTCTAGGCCGCCAACGCCTGCGGGCCGGCGACCCCGGCGAGCCGCGCGATGTGCGCGAGCAGCAGCCCTTCGTCGTAGGGCTTGCCCAGCAGCACGGTGACGCCGGCCTCGGTGGCGGCGCCGGCGAGGCGGTCGTCCGCCGACGTGATCATGATGATCGGCAGCGCCGCCGTGCGGTGGTCGGCGCGCAGGCGGCGGGTCAGCTCGAAGCCGTCGATGCCGGGCATCTCGACGTCGGTGATCAGCACCTGCGGCAGCTCGGCGGCGATCTGGTCGAGCGCGTCCTGGCCGTGCTCGGCGACGGCGACGCGGTAGCGCTGCTGGCCGAGCAGGCGGCTCGTCTTCACGCGCACGACCTTGGAGTCGTCGACCACCATCACCAGCGTGTCCTTGGCGGCGCGCGGGCGCTGCGCGGCGGCGGCGGCCCGCTCGGCTTCGCGGCGCGCTTCGGCCTGGCGTTCGGCTTCGGCGCGCTCGGACTGCTGGCGCTCGGCCTCCAGCCGCTCGGCGTGCTGGCGGTCCTGCTCGGCGCGGTCGCGGTCCAGGCGGGCCTGTTCCGCCAGCCGCGCCTGCTCCAGCCGCGCCTCCACCAGGCGCTGCTGCTCCAGGCGTTCCTGCTCCAGGCGCGCCTGCTCGCGGCGCTGGGCCTCGGCGCGGGCCGTGGCCGCCGCCGCTTCCGCCGCCGCGCGTTCCGCGGCTTCGCGCTCCGCAGCTTCACGCTCCGCGGCTTCACGCTCGGCCTGGGCCTGCTCGGCGGCCGCTTCGGCTTCGGACGGCTCGATCTCGCCGTGCCCGCTGGCCAGGCGCTCGGCCTCCTGCCGCGCGGCTTCCAGGCGCTCGGCTTCGCGGCGCGCGCTTTCCGCGCGCGCGATCGCTTCGGCGAGCATCCGGTCGGCCTCGATGCGGGCCAGCTCGGCGGCGCGCGCCGCGTCGGCGGCGCGGCGGGCGGCTTCGTGGCGCGCGGCCTCGGCGCGCGCGCGTTCGATGCGCTCGGCCTCGCGCCGCGCGGCCTCGGCGCGCTCGGCGGCCGCCTGCTCGGCTTCCAGGCGCGCGGCCTCGCGCAGCTCGGCTTCGGCGCGTTCGATCTCCAGCCGCTCGGCTTCGCGCCGCTCCGCATCGCGGCGCTGCGCTTCCCGCCACTCGGCTTCGCGGCGCTCGGCGTCCAGCAGGTCGACGCTGGTGCGCAGCGCATCGGCAAGCTCGGCCTCGGCCTGCTTCGTCTGCTCGGCCTGGCGGGCGGCGGCTTCGCGCGCTTCCTGGTCGCGCTGGGCGCTGCGCCGGCTGGCCTCGGCCTGCGCGGCCTCGGCGGCACGGCGCACCGATTCGCGGCGCGAGGACTCGGTGATCTGGCGCTGCGCCTCGAGCCGGGCGACGTCCAGCGCACGCCGCTCGGCGTTCTGGCGCGCCGTTTCGGCGGCCTGGCGCTCGGCTTCCTGGCGGGCTGCGCGCGCGGCCTTGTAGTCGGCCTCGATGCGCGCCGACGCGGCGGCCTTGCGCTCGGCCTCTTCGAGCGCGGCGTGCAGCGCGCGGCGCTCGGCCTCGGCCATCGCGGCGGCCTCGGCACGCGCGGCTTCGTCGGCGGCGCGCTGCGCGAAGGCCTGGCGCTCGGCGTCGTGGCGGCGGATCTCGGCGGCGCGCGCCTCGGCGGCTTCGTCGGCGGCGCGTGCCTCGGCGGCACGGCGCTCGGTGTCGAGCTCGACGGCCTGGTAGGCGGCGAGCAGCGCGGCCTGGTCGGCGTCGATCTCGGACTCGATCTCCTCCTGCAGTCGCGCCGCGGCGACCGGGTGGTCGACGATCGCTTCCTCGGTGACGGTGGGCACCATGCGCGTCGGCGCGAAGGTGTGCGATTCGGCTTCCAGCTGCCCGGTCGGCACCACGGTGTCCGCGGGGGCGGGCGGGCGCTCGGCGCGGCGGCGCGGCAGGCCGGGCATGCCGGCCAGCAGCCAGACGGCGAGCGCCACCGCGCCGCCCCAGGCGAGCACCCACAACCACCAGCTATCGCTCATCAACGACGTCGTCTATCGGAAGACGGCCAGCATACCGCCCGCTGCATGACGCCGGCGCGAAGTTGGGCACGCAGGCCCGGCAGCGCAGGAAACCATTTGTGCCAGTGCTGGCGGCCGCGCCGAACTGGGCGGTGAATGCCCCGCTTATCGCCGGCCGGCGGGCGGGGGCGCTGCCTAGCATCCCGAGGAGTCTGATCGAAACCCTGGGAGTCTCATGGACGCCGCCGTTGCCGTGCCCGTTTCAAGCGCCGCCGCTGCCGAGCCGGCTGCGTCGTTCGAGGCCGCGCGCCGCGGCCAGCTGCCGCTGGCCGCGCTGATGGAGCGTGCGCAGGCGCTGCAGAACGCCGGCGCCGCCGACAGCGCCGCCCGCCTGTACGAGCTGTGGGTGGCGAACAGCCGCGAGCCGTCGCGCCACGTCGCCTGCTTCAACTGGGGCACCGTGCTGTCCGGCCTGGGCCGCCACGACGAATCCGAGGCCGCCTACCGCCAGGCGCTGGCGCTGCTGCCCGGCTTCCTGCCGGCGCACCTGAACCTGGGCCACCTGCTCGAACGCAAGGGCGACGCCGAAGGCGCGCTGGCGCAGTGGCGCGGCGTCATCGACGCCACCGAGGCGCCGAACGACGCCACCGTCGACTTCCGCCTGCACGCGCTGAACAACAGTGCGCGCCTGCTCGAAGCGCAGCGCCGCTACCCCGAGGCCGAGGCGATGATGGTGAAGAGCCTGGAGCGCCGCGCCGCCCAGTTCGACGTCATCCAGCACTACGTGCACATCCGCCAGAAGCAGTGCGCCTGGCCGCTGTACCAGCCGGTGGGGGAGGTGACGGCCAACCAGATGCTGGTCGGCACCTCGCCGCTGGCGATGATGGACGCCAGCGACGACCCCGCGCTGCAGCTGCTGGCCGCGCAGCGATTCGCGCACGAGCGCGTGCCCAAGCCGCCGAAGGTGGCGCTGCACACGCTGGCGCCGCCGCGCACGGGGCGCATCCGCATCGGCTACCTGTCGGGCGACCTGCACATGCACGCCGTGGGCCTGCTGACGCCGGAACTGTTCGAGCTGCACGACCGCAGCCGCTTCGAGGTCTATGCCTTCGACTGGACGCCCGAGTCGGCGCTGCCGCAACGCAAGCGCATCGTCGCCGCGATGGACCACGTGGTGAGGCTGGCCGGCGTCGACGACACCACGGCCGCCAAGCTCGTCGCCCAGGCCGGCATCGACGTGCTGGTCGACCTGCAGGGCCTGACCAACGGCGCCCGCCCGGCCATCCTGGGCCAGCGGCCGGCGCCCGTGCAGGTGAGCTACCTCGGGCTGCCCGGCACCTCGGCGCTGCCGGGGGTGGACTGGATCATCGCCGACCGCTACGTGCTGCCGCCGGAGATGGAGGCCTACTACACCGAGCGGCCGATCCGCCTGCCGCACTGCTATCAGGTGAGCGACCGCCAGCGCGTGGTGTCGGCCACGCCCACGCGCGCCGCCGCCGGGCTGCCGGAAGACCGCTTCGTCTTCTGCTCCTTCAACAACAACCACAAGTTCACCCTCGAGGTGTTCGCGTGCTGGATGCGCATCCTGGCGCAGGTGCCGGACAGCGTGCTCTGGCTGCTGGCCGACAACGACACCGCGCGCGAGAACATGCTGCGCGAGGCCGACGCGCACGGCGTCGCGCGCGAGCGGCTGATCTTCGCGCCGCGCGTGGCGCCGCCGGACTACCTGGCGCGCTTCCGCTGTGCCGACCTGATGCTCGACACCTTCCCGTTCAACGCCGGCACCACCGCCAGCGACGCGCTGTGGGTCGGCCTGCCGATCCTCACGCGCAGCGGGCGCAGCTACATCTCGCGCATGGCCGGCAGCCTGCTGCACGCGGTGGGGCTGCCCGACCTGGTGACCGACTCGCTGGCGGCCTACGAGAAGCTGGCCGTCGACCTCGGCCGCACGCCGGCGCGCTGCACCTCGTACAAGCGCTACCTGGCCGAGCACGGCCACGCGTCGCCGCTGTTCGACCTGCCGCAGATCGTGCGCGACCTCGAAGCCGAGTTCGAGCGCCTGGCACTCGCCCACCGGCGCTAGCGAAGGCTGAATGTCCGATCGTCCCGACCCCCCGCTGGACGGCGCCGCGGCGCCGCCGCCGGGGCCTGCCTGGGACATCGAGAACGACGCGCTGGCGCACGCGCTCGCGTGGATCACGCAGCACCACGGCCGCGCACGCTCGCCCGAGTCGCTGCTGGCCGGCCAGCCGATGGCCGGCCGCGTCGGCCCCGACCAGGCGCTGCGCGCGCTGCGCGAGGCCGGCTTCAACGCCGGGCTGGTGCAGCGGCGCATCGGCGAACTGAATGCGCTGCTGCTGCCGGCGGTGCTGCTGCTGAAGGAAGGCGATGCCGCGGTGGTCGTCGCGCGCCACGCCGACGGCCAGCACTACGACATCGTGATGCCGGGGCGCCAGCACCACGCCTGCGTCGCCACCGAGGCGGAGCTCTCGGGCGAATACACCGGCGTCGCGCTGGTCGCCACGCCGCTGCCGCGCGCCAGCGCGCCGGCCGAAGACCAGGCGCTGATGGCCGACCCCGCCCAGCACTGGTTCTGGGGCACGCTGCGCCGCTTCATCCCGTACTATCGCTCGGCGCTGATCGCGGCGATGCTGTCGAACGTGCTGATGCTCGTCACCGGCGTCAGCACCTCGGTGATCTACGACAAGGTCATCCCGAACCAGGCCTACGTCACGCTGTGGTGGCTGGCGGTGGCCGGTGTCGTCGCGCTCGTCTTCGACCTGCTGGCGCGCCAGCTGCGCGCCTACCTGATCGACATGGCCGGCCGCAAGAGCGACCTCATCGTCGGCAGCGCGTTGTTCCGGCAGGCGCTGGCGATCCGCATGGAGCAGCGGCCGGCGTCGGCCGGCGCCTTCGCGCACCACATCGCGCAGATCGAGCAGGTGCGCGAGTTCTTCGCCTCGGCCACGCTGGCGGCGCTGTCGGACCTGCCGTTCATCGTCATCTTCGTCGCCATGACCTTCGTCATCGGCGGCCCGCTCGGCTTCGTGCCGCTGGTCGCGGTGCCGGTGATGCTGCTCGGCTCGGTGCTGATCCAGGGCGCCCTGCGGCGCGCGACGATGTCGCAGATGCAGCAGCAGGCCGACCTGCAAGGCGTGCTCGTCGAGGCCGTCGACGGCATCGAGGACCTGAAGGCCGCCGGCGCCCAGGGCCGCTTCCTGCGCCGCTACGAGGAGTCCACCGTCGCCGCCGCGGCCTCGCTGGTGCGTTCGCGCGCGATCACCGCGTGGACGAGCAACCTGTCGATGGTGGCGCAGCAGCTCGTCACGCTGATCCTGCTGGTCTGGGGCGTGCACCTGATCGACGACAAGATGGTCAGCGCCGGCGCGCTGTTCGGCGCCGTGATGTTCACCACCCGCGCGCTGGCGCCGTTGTCCAGCGTGGTCTCGCTGGCCACGCGCTACCAGGGCGCGCGCGCCGCGATGCGCAACCTGGACCGCCTGATGGCCCAGCCGACCGACCGCGAGCCCGGCAAGAACTACGTGCCGCGCCCGGAACTCACCGGCCGCATCGGCCTGCACGACGTCGGCTTCGCGTACCCGGGCGACGGCAGCGACGAGCCGCCGCGCGTGCTGAAGGGCGTCAACCTGGCGTTCGCGCCCGGCGAGCGTGTCGCCATCCTCGGCCGCATCGGTTCCGGCAAGAGCACCGTGCTGCGCCTGCTGGCCGGCCTGTACCTGCCGACCGAAGGCATGGTCGAGGCCGACGGCATCGACCTGCGCCAGATCGACCCCGCCGACTTCCGCGCCCGCGTCGGCTTCGTGCCGCAGGACCCGCGCCTGTTCCACGGCACGCTGCGCGACAACGTGCTGCTCGACCGCCCGAGCGCCGACCCCGGCCGCCTCACCGAAGTGGCGCGCCAGACCGGGCTCGACCGCCTCGTCGCGTCGCACCCGAAGGGCTGGGACCTGCCGGTGGGCGAATCCGGCAGCCTGCTGTCGGGCGGCCAGCGCCAGCTCGTCGCGCTGGCGCGCTGCCTCGTCACGAAGCCGCAGATCCTGCTGATGGACGAGCCGACGAGTTCGATGGACGCGCAGTCCGAGGTCGCCTTCCTGCGCCAGCTGAAGGAAGCCAGCGGCCGCTGCACGCTGGTGATGGTGACGCACCGGCCGGCGGTGCTGGAACTGGTGCAGCGCATCGTCGTCGTCGATGGCGGCCGCGTCGTCATGGACGGGCCGAAGGAGCAGGTGCTGGCCGCGCTGTCGGGCAAGGCGCCGCCGGCGCCGGCCGCGCCGACCAACGTGGCGCCGACCAACGTTCATCTGCACCCGACTGCGCAGCCGGTGCAGCGCGAGGCGGCACTCTGATGTTCGGCCGCACGCCGAAGGCCGCCAACGCCGCGCTGCGGCCGGGCGACACCGCCTACCTGACTGCGGTGCACGGCGCGCAGGTGGTGGAGCCGGCGCCGGCCGCGATGTGGGCGGTGTACCTGATGCTGCTGGTGCTGGCCGGCGCCATCGGCTGGGCCTGGATGGCGCAGGTGGACATCGTGGCGCGCGCCAACGCACGCGTGGTGCCCGACGGCCGCGAGCAGGTCATCGCCAGCCTGGAAGGCGGCATCCTGCGCGAGCTGATGGTGCGCGAAGGCCAGCAGGTCCAGGAGGGCCAGGAACTCGCGCTGCTCGACCCCACGCGCTTCGAGGCGCAGCAGGCCGAAGGCCAGGCACGCCGCCTCGCGCTGCGCGGCGCGCTGGCGCGGCTGCAGGCCGAAAGCACCGGCAAGCCGCTCGTCTTTCCGCCCGAGGTGCAGGCCGCGAAGGCCGTGCTCGAAGGCGAGACCGACAGCTACCAGGCGCGCCAGCGCGCGTTGAGCGAGGCCGTCGACCTGAACCGCCGCAGCATCGCGCTGCTGCTGAAGGAGCTCGGCGTCGCCGAAGTGATGTCCGCGCGCGGCCTGATGAGCGAGGTGGAGGTCATGCGCGTGCGGCGCCAGGTCAACGACCTGAACCTGCAGATGCAGGAACGCCAGAACCGCTTCCGCCAGGAGGCGAGCGCCGAGCTGGTGAAGGTGCGCAACGAACTCTCGCTGCTCGAAGAGCAGATGGTGGTGCGCGACGACGCGCTGCGCCGCACCACGCTGACCTCGCCGGTGAAGGGCATCGTGAAGACGATCAAGGCGAACACCATCGGCGGCGTCGTCGGCCCCGGCGCGCCGCTGATGGAGATCGTGCCGATCGGGCCGCGCGTGCTGGTGGAGGCGCGCATCAAGCCGGCCGACATCGGCTTCGTGCGCACCGGGCAGGAGGTCGTCATCAAGCTCTCGGCGTACGAGTACACGGTGTACGGCGGCCTGAAGGGCACCGTGCAGGCCATCAGCCCCGACGCCATCGGCGACCCCGACCGCGCCGGCGCCGCCGACGCCACCTACTACCGCGCGCTGATCCGCGCCGACCGCACGCCGCTGCAGGCGCAGGGCAAGCCGCTGGCGGTGCTGCCGGGCATGACGGCCACGGTGGACATCCGCACCGGCCAGCGCTCGGTGCTGGGCTTCCTGATGCGGCCGCTGCTGAAAGGCCAGGAAGGCTTCAGGGAACGCTGAGGCGGCGCCCGAAGCACCGCCCGTCGGGCTGAACTGGCCGGCAAAGCCGCCGCGACTCCGGCGATTGCCCACCCCGCCGGCGGCCGAGACTGCCGGCATGAGGCTCCTGACCATCCCCCTCGCCGTGGCGCTGCTCGGCGCCGCCGTCCTCGCCAGCGCGCAGACGCGCCCGGCGCGCCCCGCGGCGCCGCCGGCCGCCGCGCCGCAGCCGCCGCCCCCGGTGGCCGGCCGCTGTGTCGACGAGGACACCGTGCCCGCGCTGGCCGGCGGCGAAGCGCCGGTGGCCGGCGCCGACCCGCGTGTCGCGCTCGTCGGCATGGTGCGTGACGCGCTCGCGCGCAGTCACACGCTCGGCGCATCGCGCCTGCTCGCCGACGCCGCGCGCGACGAGATCGAGGAAGCGCGCGCCGCCAAGGACGTCCAGGCCGCGCTCACTGGCGGCATGGGGCCCTACGGCGAACGCTCGGGCGGCATCACGCAGACGCAGTCGCTGCAGGCGCGCGCCGGCCTCACGATCGGCCAGATGCTCTACGACGGCGGCCGCAGCGAGCGCCTGACCGACTGGCGCACGCTGCTCGCCGAAGCGGCGCGCCTGGGCACCATCACGCAGCAGGAGCAGGTGGCCTACAACACCGTGGCGCTGGCGCTGGAGCGCAGCCGCTACCGCCAGCACGTGCTGATCTACGGCCAGTACGTGCGCAAGATGGCCTGCCTGGCCGACGCGCTGGAGACCATCGTGCGCAGCGACCGCGGCCGTGCCAGCGAACTGGTGCAGGCGAAGAAGTCGCTGCAGCAGGCCGAGCTGGCGCAGTCGCAGGCGCAGTCGCAGGTGCGCAGCGCCGAGATCCGCCTGAAGCGTCTTGTCGGCGACACGCTGCCCGGCGCCGAAGGGCTGTCGACGGTGCTGCTGCAGATTCCCGACCTGCAGCAGCTGCAGGCCGAGGCCGAACGCGCCGCCGACATCGCCCAGCTCGCCGCGCAGTCGGCCGCGTCGGCGCGGCTGGCGGAAGCGATCGCGGCGTCGGCCAAGCCGACCGTCGGCTGGGCGCTGTCGGCCGGCGCCAACGCCGGCCGCGGCGGCACGCTGGGGCCGCAGAACAGCGGCACCTATTCGCTCGGCCTCAGCATCACGATCCCGCTGACGCACGGTGCGGTGAACGCGGCCTCGTCGGCGGCCCGCAAGCGCGCCGAGGCGGCGTTGCTGCAGCAGGCCGAGGCGCTCGAGTCGCGCCTGTCGCGCGTGGCCGACGTGCACGAGCAGACCACCGCCAGCTTCGACCGCGCGCGCCGCGTCGGCGGCGTGCTGCGCGAAAGCGAGCAGCTGCGCAACTTCACGCTGCAGCAGTGGCAGCAGCTCGGCCGCCGTTCGCTGTTCGACGTCATGGGCACCGAGGCCGAGCACTACAACCTGCGCGTCAGCTACGTCAACGCGCTGCACGACGGGCAGCAGCTCAACGCGCTGCTGCTGTCGCTGGGGCGCGGCGTCGGCGAGTGGCTGCGCTGAGGAAGACGCCAGAGCACCGGAACAGCACCGCCAAGCCGGCGGAGTTCCGCCGATCGCGCCGGCCGCGCCCGGCCGAGACTGTGGCCAAGCGCGCCCGCGGCGCGCCGCACGACCCCGACTGGAGGACACAACGATGATCGAACAGGCCGTCAAGGACTTGGTGTGCAGCGTGCTGAAGCTGCCGCCCGACCAATATTCCGAGGACCTGGCCGCCGGCGACGTGCCGGCCTGGGACTCGCTGGGCCACGTGAACCTGCTGATGGCGGTGGAGAAGCACTTCGGCATCGCGCTCGAGGTGGTCGACTCCATCGAGATCGAGACCGCGGGCGACATCCTCGACGTCGTCAAGCGCTACAAGCACCTGAACTGACGGGGAGCGGCGCATGCCGGCGTCGGGACATCAGCTTGACCGGAGGCGCGCTTTCGCCTCGTGGCAGTCGTTCGCGTGCCTGCATCAGCGCGAAGGCCAAGGCCGGCGGGTGCCGGGCTCCGCTCATGTCCCCCGGCCTGGGCTGCGCCCAGGCCTCCTCCTCTTACTTCGCTCCGCCCGGCACCCGACGTCCTTGGCCACCACCAGCGGTGGCGTGCCTGCGTCGCTCACAACGGGCGGGGCCGGATCGGGCCGGTGGGGTG
>CAUJHQ010000099.1 GCA_963204815.1 Pseudomonadota bacterium
CGCGCGTTCGACAGCAGGTTGCCGTGCGTCAGCATCGCGCCCTTGCTGCGCCCGGTGGTGCCGCTGGTGTAGAGGATGGCGGCGAGGTCGTCGGCCCGCTTCGCGGCGGTCGCGTGCGTGTCGCCGAAGAAGGCGGCGCGCTCCAGCAGCGTGCCGGTGCGGTCGTCGTTCAGCGTGAAGACGTGGCGCGTGCCGGCCTTGAACGCGATCTGGCTGACCCAGCCGAAGTTGCGGCCGGAGCACACGACGACCGCCGGTTCGGCGTTGCCGACGAAGTACTCGATCTCGCCCGCCTGGTAGGCGGTGTTCAGCGGCAGGTAGACGTGGCCGGCGCGCAGCACCGCCAGGTACAGGATCAGCGCCTCGACGCTCTTCTCGGTCTGCACCGCGACGCGCGAGTTCGCCGGCAGGTCGAGCGAGTCGAGCAGGTTGGCGATCATCGCCGACGCGCGGTCGAGGTCGCGCCACGTGTAGCGCAGCGGCGTGGCGGTGTCGGCGGTCTCGATGGCGACCGCGTCGAGCGCGGCGGGGAAGGCCGCGCGCAGCGCGGCGAACAGGTTCTCGTTGGCCATGGTCCGCGCGGTGTTCAGTCGAGCTTGGCACCCGAGGTCTTCACCACCTCGGCCCAGCGCTTCACTTCGGCGGAGACGAACTTGCCGTAGGCGTCGCCGTACAGGTTGGGTGTCTCGGCGCCGAGGTCGACCCAGGCCTTGCGCAGCTCGTCGGAGCCGAGGGCGGTCTTCATCTCGGCGGTGAAGCGGTCGATGGCGTCCTTCGGCGTGCCCTTGGGCGCGAAGATGCCGTACCAGGTGGCGACCTGGTAGCCCGGCAGGCCGCCTTCCTTGGCGGTGGGCAGGTCGGGGAAGGCGACGGCGCGCTTGTCGGCGGCCACCGCGATGGCGTGCAGGCGCCCGCCCTTGATGTGGTTGGCCGACGAGCCGAGGCCGTCGAACATCATGTCGACCTGGCCGGCGATCAGGTCCTGCAGCGCCGGGCCCGCGCCGCGGTACGGGATGTGCGTGACGAAGGTCTTGGTCTGCAGCTTGAACAGCTCGCCGGCCAGGTGGTGCGAGGTGCCGTTGCCGGCCGAGCCGTAGTTCAGCTTGCCCGGGTTCTTGCGCATGAACTCCAGCAGCTGCGGCAGCGTCTTCGCCTGCACGCGCTGCGGGTTGACGACGATGACCTGCGGCACGCTGGACACCAGGCCGACGGGGATGAAGTCGGTCTCGATGTTGTAGTCGAGCTTGGGGTACATGCTGGGCGCGATCGAGTGGTGCACCGCGCCCATGAAGAAGGTGTAGCCGTCCGGCGCCGCCTTCGCGGCGATGCCGGCGCCCAGCGTGCCGCCGGCGCCACCCTTGTTGTCGATGATGAACTGCTTGCCGGCGTTCTTCGTCATGACCGCGAACAGCGGCCGCGCGAAGGCGTCGGTGCCGCCGCCGGGCGGGAAGGGCACCACCACCGTCACCGGCTTGGTGGGCCAGGCGCCCTGGGCGCGCACCCAGGGGGTGGCGAGCGTGGCGGCGCCGGCGATCAGGAGCTGGCGGCGGTGCGGGTGGGTCATGGAATGTCTCCGTCGGTGAGTGATGAGCGGTCAGAGAAGGCCGGCCACGGCGCGCGAGCGCACGACGTCGCCGGCCCGGAAGCGCGCATGGCTGGTTTCGATCCGGTCCAGGTCGTAGAGGTAGTTGACCATCAGGCCGAACGACTGCCGCAGGCCCTTGGGCGACATGTTGCCACGCGGATCGAGCCTTTCGAGGCGCGCGCCGTTGTCGAGGTGAAAGCGCGCCACCGGGTCGCCGGCCGGGGTCGGCGAGGCCAGCGCCAGGTAGGCGGCGGCGAGCGACAGCAGGGCCTGCTGCGCGGACTCGTCGAGCGCGTCGAGCGTGCGCGCGGCCTGCAGCCGCGACAGGTCGCCGTCGGTGGCGTCGAGCAGCCGCTGGCGCGCCGCCGCCAGCCGCGCCGCCGCCTTGCCGGTGCCCGGCAGCGCGGCGAGGTCGGGTGTGCCCAGCAGCCAGGCCGCGAAGCCGGGCATCGGGCTCAGCGTGCAGAAGGTCTTCAGGCGCGGCAGTTCGCGCTGCAGCTGCTCGGCCACCTGCTTGATGAGGAAGTTGCCGAGCGACACGCCGCGCAGCCCGGGCTCGCAGTTGCTGATGCTGTAGAACGCGGCGACGCGGCGACGCTCGGGCGCCAGCGGCGTCGACGCCTTGTCGATCAGCGGCGCGATGTGCGCCGGCATCTCGGGCAGCAGCGCCACCTCGACGAAGATCAGCGGCTCTTCGGGCAGCTGCGGGTGGAAGAAGGCGAAGCAGCGGCGGTCGGGTTGCAGGCGGCGGCGCAGGTCGTCCCAGCCGTCGATCGCGTGCACCGCCTCGTGCTGGATGATCTTCTCGAGCAGGCGCGCCGGCGAGTTCCAGTCGACGCGCTTCATCTGCAGGAAGCCGGGGTTGAACCACGACGACAGCAGGTGCAGCAGGTCGGCTTCGAGCGCCTGCCACTCGGGGTGCGCGGGCAGCCGCGTCAGCAGCGCGCGGCGCAGGCGCAGGATGGCGGCGGTGCCGCCGGGCGTGCGGTTCAGGCGCCGCAGCAGTTCCTGGCGCGGCGGCTCGACGCCGTTCACCAGCGCGATCAGCGCCGCCGCGCCGGGCGCCGCGGCGTAGGCCTGCGCCAGCGCCAGCACGGCCGCGGGGTCGGGGCTGAGCGCGGTCGACAGGTGCTCGAAGAAGGCGTCGAGCTGGGCCTCGCCCAGGGTCTCGAGGCGGTCGATCAGCTCGCGCGCCAGCGGCATGCCGTTCATCTCGCCGTTCTGCGACAGCAGCTTCTTCGTCGCCAGCACCACGGCGCGCAGCGCGCGCTGTTCGCGCTGGCGCGCGGCGGCGCTGCGGAGTTCATCGAGCACGGGCGGCCTTTCGTTCGCGTGCGCGCAGCTTCTTCAACGCGGCCAGCTGCGCCATCAGGTGGTCGTGCATCGCCCGTTCGGCGCGCGCGGCGTCGCGCTGCTCGAAGGCGTCGATCAGCACGCGGTGCTCGTTGAGCGACGCGTCGATGCGGCCGGGCAGCGCGAGCTGGCGGCCGCGCATCAGCCGCATGAAGCGGCGCAGGTCGCCGGTGGCGCGGTCGAGCCAGCGGTTGTCGGCCAGCCGTTGCACGCTGCCGTGGAAGGCGTGGTTGGCGCGGTAGTAGCCGTCGAGGTCGTGCGCGGCGGCGTGGTGCTCGAGGTCGTCGTGCAGGCGGCGCAGCGCGCGCAGGTCGGCGTCGCTCGCCTTCGTCGCCGCTTCATGGGCGCAGCGGCCTTCGAGCAGCGCCATCACCGGGAACAGCGCGTCGGCATCGGCGTCGCCGAGCTCGATGACGCGGCAGCCGCGGTGCGGCACCAGGTCCACCAGGCCTTCGGCGGCCAGCACCTTCAGCGCTTCGCGCAGCGGCGTGCGGCTGACCTGCCAGGCGTCGGCGAGCGCCTTCTCGTCGATCCACTGGCCGGGGGCCAGCTCGCCGTCGAACAGCATCGCGCGCAGGCGGGCGGCGACACCGTCGTGCAGCGAGGTGCCGCGCAGGGGGATGGCTTCGGGCATGCCGCATCATGCCGTAATTACGCAATGACATGGCCTCCGGGTTTGCCTTTGGCGGCGCGACGCGGCAGTACAGTCCCGCCGATGCCCACCCGCCCGCCGCTGCCGCTGGACGCCGACCGCGTGCTCAAGCTCGCGGCGCAGAGCATGTTCGACACCTTCGCCAACACCGCGATGGGCACGATGGTGGTCGACCGCGAGCACCGCATCGTCTGGATCAGCGAAGGCTACAAGCGCTTCCTGCCGGCGCTGGGCCATGCCGAGGCCGACTTCGTCGGCCGTCGCGTCGAGGACGTGGTGCCGAACACGCTGATGGCGCACGTGGTCGACACCGGCCAGGCGATCCTCGTCGACCTGCTGACCAACCACGCCGGCACCTTCCTGGTCAGCCGGCTGCCGCTGCGCGACGAGAACGGCACCGTCATCGGCGCCTTCGGCATGGTGCTGCTCGATCACCCCGAGACGACGATGCAGCCGCTGATCGGCAAGTTCAGCCGACTGCAGCGCGAGCTCGACGACACGCGGCGCGCGCTCGCCGCCGAGCGGCGGCCGAAGTACACCATCGCCAGCTTCGTCGGCAGCAGCGCCGCGGCGCTGGAGGTCAAGCGCCAGGCGCGCCGCGTCGCCGGCACCGACAGCACGGTGCTGCTGCTCGGCGAGACCGGCACCGGCAAGGAACTGCTCGCGCACGCCATCCACGCCGCCAGCCAGCGCGCCGCGCGGCCCTTCGTCGGCGTCAACATCGCCGCCGTGCCCGACACGCTGCTGGAGGCCGAGTTCTTCGGCGTCGCGCCCGGCGCCTACACCGGCGCCGACCGCAAGGGCCGCGACGGCAAGTTCAAGCTCGCCGACCGCGGCACGCTGTTCCTCGACGAGATCGGCGACATGCCGCTGGCGCTGCAGAGCAAGCTGCTGCGCGTGCTGCAGGAACAGGAATTCGAGCCGCTGGGCAGCAACCGCGTCGAGCGCGTCGACGTGCGCATCGTCGCCGCCACCAGCCGCGACCTCGCCGCGATGGTCGACGCCGGCAGCTTCCGCGCCGACCTGTACTACCGGCTCAACGTGCTGCCGATCCGCCTGCCCGCGCTGCGCGAGCGGCTCGAAGACCTGGAGGCGCTGGTCGAGGTGCTGGCCGAGGACATCGCGCGGCGCAGCGGCCTGCCGCACAAGGCGCTGTCGTCGGAGGCGCTCGAACTGCTGGCCGCGCAGGCCTGGCCGGGCAACATCCGCGAGCTGCGCAACGTGCTGGAGCAGGCAACGCTGATGACCGACGACGCGCTGCTCGATGCGCGCCACTTCGCCGCCGCGCTGCGGCTGGAAGCGGCGCCCGCGGCGCGCGCGCCGGCCGCGCCGCCAACGCTGCCGGCCGCGCCCCCGCCGGCAGCACCTGCCGCGGCGGCGGCGCTGCGGCCGCTGCCCGAGCAGGTGGCCGAACTCGAGCGCAGCGCCATCGCCGCGGCGTTGCGCGCCACCGCCGGCAACAAGGTGGCCGCCGCGCGGCTGCTGAAGGTCTCGCGCGCAGCGTTCTACGACAAACTGGCGCGCTATCCGGACCTGGTTTCGACGCCGGTTGACTGAAGATCGGACAATCTGAGGTTCGCGGGGTGTCTGAACTTCAGCCATTTCAGTGATCGAAGGTGTCTTCGATTCAGGCGCCCCGGCAGCAAGACAGGTGGATCGAAGCTGAATCTTCAGGGTTTGCACCTACTCGGTGCGGGCGGCACGCTGCTTGCGATGTCGGATGACCAGCCAAGGAGACATTCCGCATGCAGCGTCGCCACATTCCCCTCGTCCTCACCGCCCTCGCCCTGGCCAGCGGTGCCGCCTTTGCCCAGGCCGGCAAGGACGTCAAGATCGCCGTCATCGCCAGCAAGACCGGCCCGCTCGAGGCCTACGCGAAGCAGACCATCATCGGCTTCCAGATGGGCCTGGAATACGCCACCGGCGGCACGATGACGGTGGCCGGCCGCAAGCTGGTGGTGATCGAGAAGGACGACCAGGGCAAGCCCGACGTGGGCAAGGCCGCGCTCGCCGCCGCCTACGCCGACGACAAGGTCGACATCGCCGTCGGCCCGACCGCTTCGCCGGTCGGCCTGGCCATGCTGCCGGTGGCCGAGGAGTACAAGAAGATCCTGCTGGTGGAGCCGGCCGTGGCCGACAGCATCACCGGCGACAAGTGGAACAAGTACATCTTCCGCACCGGCCGCAACAGCAGCCAGGACGCCGCCGCGAATGCCGCCGCGCTGGACCAGCCGGGCAACGTGGTCGCCGTGCTCGCCAACGACAACGCCTTCGGCCGTGACGGCGTGAAGGCGGCCAAGGAGTTCACCAAGAAGGCGAAGATCGTCCACGAGGAGTACCTGCCCGTCGGCACGACCGACTTCACCGCCGGCCTGCAGCGCATCATCGACAAGCTGAAGGACCAGCCGGGCAACAAGTACCTGTCGGTGGGCTGGAGCGGCAGCCCGACGCCGTTCCCGAAGATCGCCGACCTCGAACTCGAGAAGCGCTACGGCATCAAGCTGGCCACCGGCGGCAACATCCTGCCGGCGATGGTGGCCTACAAGAGCTTCCCGGGCATGGAAGGCGCGCTGTACTACTACTTCGGCATCCCGAAGAACCCGGTGAACGAGTGGCTGGTGGCCAACCACTACAGCCGCCACAAGGCGCCGCCCGATTTCTTCACCGCCGGCGGCATGAGCGCGGCGATTGCCGTCGTCGAGGCGCTGAAGAAGACGAAGGGCGACACCGACACCAACAAGCTCATCGCCGCGATGGAAGGCATGAGCTTCGAGACGCCCAAGGGCAAGATGACCTTCCGCAAGGAAGACCACCAGGCGATGCAGGAGATGTACCACTTCCGCATCAAGAACGACCCGGCCTTCGCGTGGGGCGTGCCGGAGCTGGTGCGCGTGATCAAGCCGGAAGAGCTGAACATCCCGATCCGCAACAAGCGCTGATCGCCTGCGGCGCTCAGCGCTGCGCGCGGGACCGCACCGCTCCCCCGAGCCCCCTCCGGGAGGGGGCTCCATTCAGGGTCACACACGCCGGCCGTTGGCCGGCGGCTTCAGCATGCTCGAGACGCGGGACCTCACCATTCGCTTTGGCGGCCATGTCGCGGTCGACCACGTGTCGTGCCGCTTCGAGCCGGGCACGCTCACGTCCATCGTTGGCCCGAACGGTGCCGGCAAGACGACGTACTTCAACCTCATCTCCGGCCAGTTGCCGGCGAGCGAAGGGCGCGTGCTGCTGGGCGGCGAGGACATCACCGCGCTGCCCGCGCCGTCGCGCACGAAGCGCGGCCTGGGGCGTGCGTTCCAGCTGACGCAGCTGTTCCCGAACCTCACGGTGCACGAGAACGTGCGCCTGGCGATCCAGGCGCGCGAAGCCGGCCGCGGCCACGGCGCGCTGGACATGTGGCACGTCTGGCTGGACCGCAAGGACTGGATCGCCGAAGCCGCGCAGATCCTCGAGCAGGTGCGCCTGGCCGACAAGGCGCAGCAGCACGCCAGCAGCCTGCCGCACGGCGACCAGCGCAAGCTCGAAGTCGCGCTGCTGATCGCGCTCGACCCCAAGGTCTTCATGTTCGACGAGCCCACCGCCGGCATGAGCGTCGACGAGGTGCCGGTGGTGCTGGACCTGATCCGCGCGCTGAAGGCACGCAAGGACATCGTGATCCTGCTAGTGGAGCACAAGATGGACGTGGTGCGAGAGCTGTCGGACCGCATCGTCGTGCTGCACAACGGGCAGCTGGTGGCCGACGGCGAGCCGGCCTCGGTGATCGCGTCGCCGGTGGTGCAGCAGGCCTATCTCGGCATGGCGGCGGAGGAGGCAGCCTGATGCATTTGCGTCGACCGCTCTCTCGCCCTCATTGCGCGAGCCAAGGACGTCGGGTGCCGGGCTGCGCTCATGTCCCCCGGCCTGGGCTGCGCCCAGACCTCCTCCTCTTACTTCGCTCCGCCCGGCACCCGACGTCCTTGGCCACCACCAGACGTGGCGTGCCTGCATCGA
>CAUJHQ010000100.1 GCA_963204815.1 Pseudomonadota bacterium
ACCCAGGTGCTGCGCTTCGGCAACGCGCGCGAGCTCTGCCTGGGGCTGGAGGTCGTGACCGCCGAGGGCGAGGTCTGGGAAGGCCTGAGCGGCCTGCGCAAGGACAACACCGGCTACGACCTGCGCGACCTCTTCGTCGGCAGCGAAGGCACGCTGGGCATCATCACCGCGGCGACGCTGAAGCTGTTCCCGCTGCCGGCGGCGCAGACCACGGCGCTCGCCGCCTGTGCATCGCTCGACGACTGCGTGGCGCTGCTGAACCTGGCGCGCGCGCGGCTGGGCGCCGGGCTCACCGGCTTCGAGGTCATGGGCCGCTTCGCGCTGGACCTCGTGGCGCGCCACTTCCCGGCGCTGCCGCAGCCGCTGCCCGGCGTGCCGTGGACGGTGCTGCTCGAGCAGAGCGACACCGAGGGCGAGGCCCAGGCGCACGCGCGCTTCGAGGCCCTGCTGGGCGACGCACTCGAGTCGGGCCATGTCAGCGACGCTGCGGTCGCCACCAGCCTGGCGCAGAGCAAGGCGATGTGGCACCTGCGCGAGTCGATCCCGCTCGCGCAGGCCGAGGAAGGCCTCAACGTGAAGCACGACATCGCGCTGCCGGTGTCGGCGATCCCGGCCTTCTGCGCCGCGACCGACGCCGCGCTGCAGGCACGCTTTCCCGGCGTGCGGCTGGTCAACTTCGGCCACCTGGGCGACGGCAACCTGCACTACAACGTGCAGGGCCCGGAGGGCGGCGACGCGAAGGCCTTCCTGCAGGCGCACGAGCACGCCATCAACGAAATCGTCTACGACGCCGTGATGGCGCACCAGGGTTCGATCAGCGCCGAGCACGGCGTGGGCCTGCTCAAGCGCGACGAACTCGTGCAGCGCAAGAGCCCGGTGGCGATGGACCTGATGCGGCGCGTGAAGCGTGCACTCGACCCGTCGAACCGGCTGAACCCCGGCCGGGTGGTCTGAAGCGCCGCTACTGCAGCGGCCCCTTCAGCGCATTCGGCACCGGGATCGCGACGACCTCGATGCCCTCTTCGTGCAGCGCGGCGCGCTGCTCCGGCGAGGCCTGGCCGCGGATCGCGCGGTGCTCGGTCTCGCCATAGTGGATGCGGCGCGCTTCCTCGGGGAAACGTTCGCCGACGTCCTCGGTGGTCTCGATCATGTGGCGCACCGCCTTCATCCACAGCGCCTGCAGGTCGGCGGATTGCGGCTCGGCAGCGGCCCGCGCCGGCGGCGCCGACGGCGCCGGCTCGCGCGCGCCGGACAGGTTGAGACGCGGCGCGCTCGGCAGCCGCGTCACGACGCGGTCGCTGCACAGCGGGCACTCGACGAGCCCGCGGCCGTTCTGGTCCATGAAATCGTCGTCGGACGCGAACCAGCCCTCGAAGCCGTGGCCGTTCGCGCAGCGCAGGTTGAGCACCTTCATCGTCCGGCCATCATAGGGTGCCGAGGTCGCCGGCGTCGGCCACCCACGGCAAGACCCACGCCCCCGCACGCCAACGCTGCAGCCAGTGCAGGCCGATGTGCGTCTTGACGTCGGGCAGCGCGCCCTGCGCGGCCAGCGCGTCGAGCTCGGCTTCGCTGTAGGTCTGCACCTCGACGAACTCGCCCTCGTCCAGCTTCTGCGGGCCGGCGACGAGCCCGCGCGCGAAGTAGATCCAGATGCTTTCCGACGAGTACGCGGCGGCGTTGTGGATCTCGCAGGCGAAGGCCCATTCGCGCGCGCGGTAGCCGGTTTCTTCGGCGAGCTCGCGCTTCGCGCAGGCCAGCGTGTCCTCGCCGGCGTCGAGCTTGCCGGCCGGGAACTCGATGATCGCGCGGCCGATCGGGTAGCGGTACTGCCGCACCATGACGACGCGGCCATCGTCGAGCAGCGGCACGACGGCGACGGCGCCCGGATGCCGGATGTATTCGCGCGTGGCACGGCCACCGTCCGGCAGGGCCACGTCGTCGCGGCGCACTTCGAGGAAGCCGCCTTCCAGCAGCGTGCGGCCGCCGAGGCGGCGCTCGATCAGGTGCGTGTCGTCGGGGTCGGCCGGCGGCACCGCGCGGGCCTCAGCTCGTCAGCGCCTTGATGATGGCGTCGCGGCAGACCGCCATCAGGCCGCCCGGCAGCAGGCCGAAGCCCAGCACCGCCAGGCCATTGACGGCGAGCAGCGCGCTGACGCCATGACCCTGCACGACCGGCGCGGTCTGCGTCGGCTCGTCGAAGTACATGGTCTTCACGATGCGCAGGTAGTAGAACGCGCCCACCAGCGACAGCAGCACCGCGAAGATGGCCAGGTACAGGTAGCCGGCGACGTTGGTCGTGATCAGCGCCTGCAGCACCGCCAGCTTGGCGTAGAAGCCCACCATCGGCGGCACGCCGGCGAGCGAGAACATGAACACCGTCATCACGCCGGCGACCCACGGGCTGCGCTTGGCGAGGCCGGCGAGGTCCTCGATGCGCTCGCTCTCGAAGCCCTGGCGCGACAGGAACATGATGAGGCCGAAGGTGCCCAGCGTCGTCAGCACGTAGGCCACCAGGTAGAACATCGACGAGCTGTACGCGTTGCCGGCCGACAGCGTGTTGCCGCTGACGACGCCGGCCGACAGGCCGAGCAGCACGAAGCCCATCTGCGCGATGGTGGAGTAGGCCAGCATGCGCTTCAGGTTGGTCTGCGCAATGGCGGCGACGTTGCCCACCACCAGCGAGCCGACCGCCAGCACGATGAACATCTGCTGCCAGTCGACCGCGAGGCCGAGCAGGCCTTCGACGAGCAGGCGGATGATGATCGCGAAGGCGGCGAACTTCGGCGCCCCGCCGATCATCAGCGTGATCGAGGTCGGCGCGCCCTGGTAGACGTCGGGCACCCACATGTGGAAGGGCACGGCACCGAGCTTGAAGGCCAGGCCGGCGACGATGAACACGACGCCGAAGATCAGCACTTCCTTGTTGATGCGGGGATTGCTGGCGATCTGCTCGAAGACCTTCGGGATCTCGAGCGAGCCGGTGGCGCCGTACATCATCGAAAGGCCGTACAGCAGGAAGCCGCTGGCGAGCGCGCCCAGCACGAAGTACTTCATCGCCGCCTCGATGCTGACGGCGTGGTCGCGGCGCAGCGCGACCAGTGCGTACAGGCTCAGGCTCATCACCTCCAGGCCGAGGTAGACGACGAGGAAGTTGTTCGCCGAGGTCATGACGCTGATGCCCAGCAGCACGAACAGGCTCAGCGTGAAGAACTCGCCCTTCAGCATGTCGCGGCTGCCCAGCGTGGGCCGCGCGTAGGCGATCGTGATCATCATCGCCACCGCCGCGAAGAAGGCCAGCAGGTGGCCCATCGGGTCGGTCACGACGGTGCCGTTCATGCCGTACAGCGTGGCGCCGCCGTTGAAGTAGCCCAGGTGCATGGCGGCGAACACGCCGATGGCCCCCTGCGTCATCCAGAACGTGGGCCGGCGCTGTTCGTCGGTGACGAAGAGATCGGCGATCGTGATCACGCAGACCGCGAACAGCAGCCAGATCTCGGGGTAGAGGACGAGCCAGTTCATGTCAGTTGAGCTTCGAGACGGCCACGTGCTTGAGCAACTCGCTCACGGAGACCTGCATCACGTCGGTGAAGGGCTTCGGATGGAGGCCCATCCAGAGCACGGCGATGGCGAGGACGGAGAGCATCAGGAACTCGCGGCCGCTGAGGTCCTTCAGCGCCTTCACGTCGTCGTTGGCGACGTCGCCGAAGTAGACGCGCTTGACCATCCACAGCGTGTACGCGGCGCCGAAGATCAGCGTCGTCGCGGCGAGCGCGGCGATGAAGAAGTTGTACTTCACGGCGCCCAGGATCACCATCCATTCGCCGACGAAGCCGGCGGTGCCCGGCAGGCCGCAGTTGGCCATCGCGAACAGCACCGCGAAGGCGGCGAACTTGGGCATCGTGTTGGCGACGCCGCCGTAGCTGGCGATCTCGCGGCTGTGCACGCGGTCGTAGAGCACGCCGATGCACAGGAACATCGCGCCCGAAACGAAGCCGTGGCTGATCATCTGCACGATCGCGCCCTGCACGCCGAGTTCGTTGAAGATGAAGAAGCCCAGCGTGACGAAGCCCATGTGCGCGATCGAGCTGTAGGCCACGAGCTTCTTCATGTCCTGCTGGACCAGCGCGACGAGGCCGATGTAAAGCACCGCGATCAGGCTGAGCGCGATGATGAACCACGCGTACTCGCGGCTCGCGTCGGGGGCGATCGGCATGCTGAACCGCAGGAAGCCGTAGGCGCCCAGCTTCAGCATGATGGCCGCCAGCACCACCGAGCCGCCGGTCGGCGCCTCGACGTGGGCGTCGGGCAGCCAGGTGTGCACCGGCCACATCGGCACCTTCACCGAGAAGGCGGCGAAGAAGGCGAAGAACAGCAGCGCCTGCACCGACAGCGGCAACGGCAGCTTGTGCCAGGTGAGGATGTCGAAGCTGCCGCCGCTCTTGTAGTAGAGGTAGACCAGCGCGATCAGCATCAGCAGCGAGCCGAGCAGCGTGTACAGGAAGAACTTGAACGCCGCGTAGACGCGGTTCGGTCCGCCCCAGACGCCGATGATGATGTACATCGGGATCAGCGTCGCTTCGAAGAAGACGTAGAACAGCAGGCCGTCGACCGCGGAGAACACGCCGACCATCAGGCCCGACAGGATCAGGAACGCGCCCATGTACTGGGCAACGCGGTCCTGGATGACTTCCCAGGCGGCGATGACGACGATGACGGTGATGAAGGCCGTCAGCAGCACGAACCACACCGAGATGCCGTCGACGCCGAGGTGGTAGTGGACGTTGAAGCGCGCGATCCAGAGCACCTTCTCCTGGAACTGCATCGCCGCGGTGGTGGTGTCGAAACCGGTGACCAGCGGCACGGTGACGGCGAAGGCGACGAGCGCGCCGACGAGCGCGATCGCGCGCACGACACCGGCATTGCGATCGTTGCCGATGGCCAGCAGCAGCACGCCGAAGGCGATCGGCAGCCAGATGGCAAGACTCAGGAGACCCATGTTCTTCTCGCTCTTTTCTTCGTCTGCCCGTTCAGCGCATCAGGCCGCCCAGGAAGGGCCACAGCCGCCAGGTCATGAAGCCGAAGATGCCCAGCAGCATCACCAGCGCGTACCAGTAGAGGTGGCCGGTCTGCACCTGGCGCACCAGCCCCGCCAGCGCACCGACGGCACGCGCCGAGCCGTTGATCAGGCCGTCGATCACGCCGACGTCGCCGCCCTTCCACAGCCCCTGCCCGAGCAGGCGGGCGGCACGCGCGAGCACGTTCTCGTTGAACCAGTCCATGTAGTACTTGTTCTCGAGCACGGTGCGCAGCGGCTTGAGCGCGCGGTCGAACGCGGCCGGGATGGACGGCGCCTTCAGGTAGAACAGCCACGCCGTCGCGACGCCGGCCACGGCCAGCCACAGCGGCAGCGTCGACACCGAGTGCAGCGCCATCGCCAGCGGGCCGTGGAACTCCTTGGCCAGCTCGGCCATCGCCGGGTGCTTGGCAGCGTCGATGAAGATGGCGTCCTTGAAGAAGTCGCCGTAGAGCATCGGGCCGATCGTCATGTAGCCGATGACGACCGAAGGCACGGCCAGCAGCAGCAGCGGCGCCGTCACGACCCAGGGCGACTCGTGCGGGATGTGCGCGTGGCCGTGGTCGTCGTGCGCGTGGTCGTCGGCGGGCGGGAACGGCTTGTGGTGGAAGCGTTCCTTGCCGTGGAAGACCAGGAAGTACATGCGGAACGAGTAGAAGGCGGTCACGAAGACGCCTGCCACCACCGCGATGTTCGCGAACCAGGCCCCCGGCAGGTGGCTCAGGTGCACCGCCTCGATGATGCTGTCCTTGCTGTAGAAGCCGGCGAACAGCGGCGTGCCGATCAGCGCCAGGCTGCCCAGCAGCGAGGTGATCCACGTGATGGGCATGTACTTGCGCAGGCCACCCATGTTGCGGATGTCCTGGTCGTGGTGCATGCCGATGATCACCGAGCCCGCGCCCAGGAAGAGCAGCGCCTTGAAGAAGGCGTGCGTCATCAGGTGGAACACCGCCACCGAGTAGGCGGAGACGCCGAGCGCCACCGTCATGTAGCCCAGCTGCGAGAGCGTGGAGTACGCGACGACGCGCTTGATGTCGTTCTGGATGATGCCCATGAAGCCCATGAACAGGGCCGTGATGGAGCCGATGACGAGCACGAAGTTGAGCGCGGTGTCCGACAGCTCGAACAGCGGGCTCATGCGCGCCACCATGAAGATGCCGGCGGTGACCATCGTCGCGGCGTGGATCAGCGCCGAGATCGGCGTCGGGCCTTCCATCGAGTCGGGCAGCCAGACGTGCAGCGGGAACTGCGCGCTCTTGCCCATCGCGCCGATGAACAGGCAGATGCAGATCACGGTGATCAGCATCCAGTCGCCGCCCCAAGTGGGGTACGGGAAGACGATCGTGGACAGCTCGCCAGCCTTCGCGAACGCCTCGGCGTAGCTCAGCGTGCCGGCGTAGGCGACGATCAGGCCGATGCCGAGGATGAAGCCGAAGTCGCCGACCCGGTTCACCAGGAAGGCCTTCATGTTGGCGAAGATCGCCGTCGGCCGCTTGAACCAGAAGCCGATCAGCAGGTAGCTCACGAGGCCCACCGCTTCCCAGCCGAAGAACAGCTGCAGGAAGTTGTTGCTCATCACGAGCATCAGCATCGAGAACGTGAACAGGCTGATGTACGAGAAGAAGCGCTGGTAGCCCGGGTCCTCTTCCATGTAGCCGATGGTGTAGATGTGCACCATCAGCGACACGAAGGTCACGACGCACATCATCATCGCCGTCAGGCCGTCGACGAGGAAGCCGATCTCCATCTTCAGGCCGCCGACGACGGCCCACTCGTAGATGGTGGCGCTGAAGCGGGCGCCGTCCACCGCCACCGCCTTCAGCACGATGGCCGAGCAGATGAACGAGATCAGCACGCCGAGGATGGTGGCGATGTGCGCGCCGCGGCGGCCCACGGCCTTGCCGAACAGGCCCGCCACGATGGCGCCGGCCAGCGGCGCGAGCGGCACCGTGAGGAGGAGGTTCTGGGACAGTGTGGCCGCCATGTCAGCCCTTGAGCTCGTCGAGTTCTTCGACGTTGATCGATGCGCGATTGCGGAACAGCACGACGAGGATCGCCAGGCCGATGGCCGATTCGGCCGCCGCCACCGTGAGGATGAAGAACACGAACACCTGGCCTGCCATGTCGCCCAGGTAGTGCGAGAAGGCGACGAAGTTCAGGTTGACGGCGAGCAGCATCAGCTCGATCGCCATCAGCAGCACGATCAGGTTGCGCCGGTTCAGGAAGATGCCGACCACCGACATGGCGAACAGGATGCCGCCGAGCGAGAGGTAGTGGCCGAGGGTGATCGGGCCCATCACGCCTTCCCCCCTTCGTTGGCCTGCTTGGCGGCGGCCGGTGCGTCGACCACCGGCGGCATCTTGATGAGGCGCACGCGGTCTGCCTTCCTCACCTTGACCTGCTGGCTGGCGTCCTGGTGGCGGCTGTCCTTGCGGCCGCGCAGCGTGAGCGCGATGGCGGCGATGATGGCCACCAGCAGCAGCACGGCGGCGATCTGCAGCGGGTACAGGTAGTGGGTGTAGAGCTCGATGCCGAGCATCTTCGTGTTGCCCATCTGCTGCGCCTTGGCGGCGAGCTCGGGTGCCTGCGTCGGCTGGAAGCCGTGCAGCAGCACGGCGGCCATCTCCAGGGCGATGACCACGCCCACCATCGCGGCAAGCGGGAAGTGCTGCCAGAAGCCCTGCCGCACGTTGTCGCTGTTGATGTCCAGCATCATGACGACGAAGAGGAACAGCACCATCACCGCGCCGACATAGACGAGCACGAGCGTGATGGCCAGGAACTCGGCCTTCAGCAGCATCCACACGCAGGACGCGCTGAAAAATGCGAGCACGAGGAAGAGCGCCGCATGCACCGTGCTGCGGGCCGTGATGACGCGGAACGATGCAAACAGCAGCACCGCCGAGAAGACGTAGAAGAGCGCAGTCGTGGTATTCATGTTCAGCGGTACTTCGCGTCCGCCTCGCGGTTCGCGGCGATGTCCTTCTCGTAGCGGTCGCCCACCGCGAGCAGCATGTCCTTCGTGAAGTACAGGTCGCCGCGCTTCTCGCCGTGGTACTCGAAGATGTGCGTCTCGACGATCGAGTCGACCGGGCAGCTTTCCTCGCAGAAGCCGCAGAAGATGCACTTGGTGAGGTCGATGTCGTAGCGCGTGGTGCGGCGGCTGCCGTCGGCGCGCACGTCGGATTCGATCGTGATGGCCATCGCCGGGCACACCGCTTCGCAGAGCTTGCAGGCGATGCAGCGTTCCTCGCCGTTGTCGTAGCGGCGCAGCGCGTGCAGGCCGCGGAAGCGCGGCGACAACGGCGTCTTCTCTTCCGGGAACTGGATCGTGATGTTCTTGGCCAGGAAGTAGCGGCCCGTGAGCTTCATGCCCTTGAAGAGCTCGGCGAGCAGGAAGCTGGAGAACAGGTCCTTGATGGCGGTGATGCTCGACATGGTGGGCCTCACTTCCAGATGTTGAACGGCGACTGGATCCACAGGCCCACGACCACCAGCCACACCAGTGTGATCGGGATGAAGATCTTCCAGCCCAGGCGCATGATCTGGTCGTAGCGGAAGCGCGGGAACGTGGCGCGCACCCAGAGGAACATCGTGACGACGACGAAGACCTTGATGGCGAGCCAGATCCAGCCCGGGATGAACGAGAGGAACTCCACCGGCGGCAGCCAGCCGCCCAGGAACATCAGCACGCACAGCGTGCTGACGAGGATCATGTTCGCGTACTCGGCCAGGAAGAACATCGCGAACGACATGCCCGAGTACTCGATCATGTGGCCGGCGACGATCTCGCTCTCGCCTTCCACGACGTCGAACGGGTGGCGGTTCGTCTCTGCCAGGCCGGCGATGAAGTAGACGACGAAGATCGGCAGCAGCGGCAGCCAGTTCCACGACAGGATGCCGACGCCCATGCTGGCGAAGAGGCCCTTGCCCTGGCTCATGACGATGTCCGTCATGTTCATGCTGGCCGACACCATCAGCACGACGACGAGCGCGAAGCCCATCGCGATTTCGTAGCTGACCATCTGCGCCGAGGCGCGCAGCGCGCCCAGGAAGGCGTACTTCGAGTTGCTGGCCCAGCCGGCGATGATGACGCCGTAGACCTCCAGCGAGGTGATCGCCATCAGGAACAGCAGGCCGGCGTTGACGTTGGCCAGCACGACCTCGGGGCCGAACGGCACAACCGCCCAGGCAGCCAGCGCCGGCATGATGGTCATCACCGGGCCGAGGAAGAACAGGCCCTTGTTGGCCGCCGTCGGGCGGATGATCTCCTTGAAGATCAGCTTCACCGCATCGGCGATCGGCTGCAGCAGGCCGCCCGGGCCGACGCGGTTGGGTCCGAGGCGGATCTGCGTGAAGCCGATGCCCTTGCGCTCCCAGAGCGTGAGGTAGGCGACGCAGATCATCAGCGGCAGCACGACCGCGACGATCTTGATCAGGCTCCAGAGCACGAGCCACAGGCCGGTGCCGAGCGTCGCGTTGGCGAATTGGTGGAGAGGGTCGAACATGGCTCAGGCCTTTTCCACGCTGACGGCGCCGAACATGGCGCCGAGCGCGATGACGGTCGGGTGCCCCGCCGGCACGCGCACGGCGTTCGGTGCCAGCGTCGCGTCCTCGCGGGCAGGCAGCAGCGCGGCGCCCTGCCCCTGCGACACCAGGACCTTGTCGCCGGCCTTCAGGCCGAGCTGCCGCCACAGCACCGACGACAGGCCCGCCACCGGCGGCCGCGCGTCGGCGGTGAGCTGCAGCGACGCGGCGCGGCGGACCAGCATGTCGGTGGCGTAGATCGGCACGTCGGCCACGCGCTCGGGCGCCGTGCCCGCGGCCGGCACGGCCAGCGGCGCGAGGCTCGCGTTGTCGAGCCGGGTGACGAGGCCGGCGGTGTCGCCGAGCGCTTCGGCGCGCACCTCGTCGGCGCTTTCCTGCTCGAAGCCGGGCAGGCCGAGCAGGTTGCCGAGCACGCGCAGCACCTTCCAGGCGGGGCGCGCGTCGCCCAGCGGCTTGACGACGCCGTGGAAACTCTGCACGCGGCCTTCGGCGTTGACGAAGGTGCCGGCGGTTTCGGTGAACGGGGCGATCGGCAGCAGCACGTCGGCGTTGTCGACCATCGCGTCCTTGAACGCGGTGAGCGCGACGACGAGGCCCGAGCCGGCGAGCGCGTGCTTCGCGGCGGTGGCGTCGGCGGCGTCGAGCGCGGGCTCCAGGTTCAGCAGCAGCAGCGCCTTCATCGGCTGCGACAGTATCTGGCCGGCGTTCAGGCCGCCGGCGCCCGGCAGCGCGTTGACCAGCTGAGCACCCACGGTGTTGGCGGCCTCGCCGAGGTAGCCCACGGTGGCACCGGTCTCGCGGCCGATCCAGTGGGCCAGCGCGAGCAGCGTCGACGCCTGCGGGTGCTGGGCGGCGGCGTTGCCGAGCAGCAGCGCCTTGCGCTGGCCGGACAGCAGCGCGTTGGCGATGGCCTGCGCGGCTTCACCGGCCAGGCCGGGCGCCGGCGACTCGACGCCCTTGGCGATGGCGATGGCCTGGGCCACGTCGGCCAGGGCCTGCGGCCAGCCGGACGGAGCGGCGGTGAGGCGGGTGGCGACCGGCATCAGCCAGTCGTCGTGCACGGCATTCAGGCTCATCACCTGGGCGCCGTGGCGCGCGGCCTGGCGCAGCCGCTGCGCGAAGAGCGGGTGGTCCTTGCGCAGGAACGAGCCGATGACGAAGGCGCGGTCCAGCGTCGACAGCGACGCGACGCTCGTGCCCAGCCAGCGCGCCTTGCCGGCGCCGGCGGTGTTGGCGAAGTCGGCGTGGCGAGTGCGGAAGTCGATGCTCTCGCTGCCCAGGCCGCGCACCAGCTTGGCCAGCAGGTGCAGTTCCTCGACCGTGCTGTGCGCGCTGCCGAGCGCGCCGATGCCGGCGTTGGCTTCGGTGGCGCCGAACTCGGCCTTCACGCGCTTCAGGCCGTCGGCGACGTAGCCGAGCGCGGTGTTCCAGTCGACCGCCTGCCACTGGCCGCCCTGCGTGATCATCGGCTGCGTCAGGCGCTGCTCGCTGTTGACGGCCTCGTAGCTGAAGCGGTCGCGGTCGGCAATCCAGCACTCGTTGACGGCTTCGTTCTCGAGCGGCACGACGCGCATGACCTTGCCGCCCTTGACCTGCACGATGAGGTTGGCGCCGGTGCTGTCGTGCGGGCTCACACTCTTGCGGCGGCTCAGTTCCCAGGTGCGCGCGCTGTAGCGGAACGGCTTGCTCGTGAGCGCGCCGACCGGGCAGATGTCGATCATGTTGCCCGACAGTTCGCTGTCGACGCTGCGGCCCACGAAGGTGCTGATCTCGCTGTGCTCGCCGCGGTTCTGCATGCCGAGCTCCATGACCCCGGCCACTTCCTGGCCGAAGCGCACGCAGCGCGTGCAGTGGATGCAGCGGCTCATCTCCTCCATCGAGATCAGCGGGCCGACGTCCTTGTGGAAGACGACGCGCTTCTCTTCGGTGTAGCGGCTGGCCCCGCCGCCGTAGCCGACGGCCAGGTCCTGCAGCTGGCATTCGCCGCCCTGGTCGCAGATGGGGCAGTCGAGCGGGTGGTTGATGAGCAGGAACTCCATCACCCCCTGCTGCGCCTTGATCGCCTTCTCGCTCTTCGTGCGAACGATCATGCCCTGCGTGACCGGCGTGGCGCAGGCCGGCATCGGCTTGGGCGCCTTCTCGATGTCGACCAGGCACATGCGGCAGTTGGCCGCGATCGAGAGCTTCTTGTGATAGCAGAAGTGCGGGATGTAGGTGCCCGCGGCATCGGCCGCGTGCATCACCATGCTGCCTTCGGCGACGCTGACCTTGCGGCCGTCGAGTTCGAGTTCGATCATGACTGGACGACCTGCGGGACCAGGCAGGTCTTGTGTTCGACGTGGTGCGCGAACTCGTCGCGGAAATGCTTCAGCATGCCCTGCACCGGCATCGCCGCCGCGTCACCGAGCGCGCAGATCGTGCGGCCCTTGATGTTGTCGGCCACGGAGTCGAGCAGGTCGAGGTCTTCCTTCTTGCCCTTGCCGTGCTCGATGCGGTCGACCAGCCGCCACAGCCAGCCGGTGCCTTCGCGGCAGGGCGTGCACTGGCCGCAGCTCTCGTGCTGGTAGAAGTAGGACAGGCGCAACAGGCTCTTCACCATGCAGCGGGTGTCGTTCATGACGATGACGGCGCCCGAGCCCAGCATCGAGCCGGCCTTCGCGATGGCGTCGTAGTCCATCGTCAGGTCCATCATGGTCTTGGCCGGCAGCACGGGCGCCGACGAGCCGCCGGGGATGACCGCCTTCAGCGCCCCACCCTTCACGCCACCCGCGAGCTCGAGCAGCTTGGAGAACGGCGTGCCGAGCGGGATCTCGAAGTTGCCGGGCGCGTTGACGTCACCGACGACGGAGAAGATCTTGGTGCCGCCGTTGTTCGGCTTGCCGCACTCGAGGTAGGCCTGGCCGCCGTGGTTGATGATCCACGGCACCGCGGCGAAGGTCTCGGTGTTGTTGATCGTCGTCGGCTTGCCATACAGGCCGAAACTTGCTGGAAATGGGGGCTTGAAGCGCGGCTGCCCCTTCTTGCCTTCCAGCGATTCGAGCAGCGCGGTCTCTTCGCCGCAGATGTAGGCGCCGAAGCCGTGGTGCGCGTGCAGCTGGAAGCTGAACGTGCTGCCCTGGATGTTGTCGCCCAGGAAGCCGGCGGCGCGCGCCTCTTCCAGTGCCTCTTCGAAGCGCTGGTAGACCTCGAAGATCTCGCCGTGGATGTAGTTGTAGCCGGTGCGGATGCCCATCGCGTAGGCGGCGATGGCCATGCCCTCGATGACGATGTGCGGGTTGTAGAAGAGGATGTCGCGGTCCTTGCAGGTGCCCGGCTCGCCTTCGTCGCTGTTGCACACCAGGTACTTCGGGCCTGGGTAGGCGCGCGGCATGAAGCTCCACTTCAGGCCGGTCGGGAAGCCGGCGCCGCCGCGGCCGCGCAGCGCGCTCAGCTTGACGTCGGCGATGACCTGGTCGGGCGTCATGCCGGCGCCGCCGTCGGCGGCCAGGATCTTCTTCAGCGCCGCATAGCCGCCGCGCGCCACGTAGTCCTGCAGGCGCCAGTTGGCGCCGTTCAGCCCGGCGTAGATCTGCGGGTTGACGTGACGGCCGTGGAAGCAGGTCTCGGTGCCCGTGGCCTGGAACTTCGACAGGTCGACCATGGTCAGGCTTTCTTCAGCGTCTCGACGAGTTCGTCGAGGCGGTCATGGCTCATGAAGCTGAGCATCTGGCGGTCGTTGACCAGCATCACCGGCGCGTCGGCGCAGGCGCCCAAGCACTCGCTGGGCTGCACGGTGAACACGCCGTCGGCGGTGCTGCCATAGGGCTCGACGCCGAGCTTCTTGCACACGTGCTCCAGCGCCTTGTCGCCGCCGCGCAGCTGGCACGGCAGGTTGGTGCAGACGTTCAGCTTGAAGCGGCCGACCGGCTGCTGGTTGTACATGTTGTAGAAGGTCGTCACCTCGTGCACCGCGATCGGCGGCATGCCCAGGTAGGCGGCGATCGCCTCCTCGGCCTCGGGCGAGACGTGACCCTGCTCGTGCTGCACGATGGCCAGGCAGGCCATCACGGCCGACTGCTTCTGGTCGGCGGGGTACTTGGCGACTTCCTTGGCGAAGCGTGCCTGGGTTGCGGCGGACAGTTCCATCATCGGTCGCTCAACGGTCGATTTCGCCGAACACGATGTCCATCGTGCCGATGATCGCCACCGCGTCGGCGATCATGTGGCCGCGCGCCATCTCGTCGAGCGCGGCCAGGTGAACGAAGCCCGGCGGGCGGATCTTCAGGCGGTACGGCTTGTTGGCGCCGTCGCTCACCAGGTAGATGCCGAACTCGCCCTTCGGGTGCTCGACGGCGGCGTAGGCCTCGCCCTCGGGCACGTGCATGCCTTCGGTGAAGAGCTTGAAGTGGTGGATCAGCTCTTCCATGTTGGACTTCATGTCCACGCGCGAGGGCGGCGCCACCTTGTGGTTGTCGGTGATCACCGGGCCCGGGTTCGCGCGCAGCCACTTCGAGCACTGCTCGATGAGGCGGTTGCTCTGGCGCATCTCCTCGATGCGCACCAGGTAGCGGTCGTAGGTGTCGCCGTTGGTGCCCACCGGCACGTCGAAGTCGAGCTCGCCGTAGACGTCGTACGGCTGCTTCTTGCGCAGGTCCCAGGCGATGCCGCTGCCGCGCAGCATCGGGCCGGTGAAGCCGAGGTTCAGCGCGCGCTCGGGGCTGACGACGCCGATGCCCACGGTGCGCTGCTTCCAGATGCGGTTGTCGGTGAGCAGCGTCTCGTACTCGTCGACCAGCGCCGGGAAGCGCTTCGTGAAGTCGTCGATGAAGTCCAGCAGCGAGCCGCTGCGGTTCGCGTTGAGGGCCTGGATCGCCCGCTCGTTCTTGATGCGGCTGACCTTGTACTGCGACATCGCGTCGGGCAGGTCGCGGTAGACGCCGCCCGGGCGGAAGTAGGCGGCGTGCATGCGCGCACCGCTCACCGCCTCGTACATGTCGAACAGGTCCTCGCGCTCGCGGAAGCAGTAGATGAAGATGTTCATCGCACCGCAGTCCAGGCCGTGCGCGCCCAGCCACATCAGGTGGTTCAGCAGGCGCGTGATCTCGCTGAACATCACGCGGATGTACTGCGCGCGCTTGGGCACCTCGATGCCGAGCAGCTTCTCGATCGCCAGGCAGTACGCATGCTCGTTGCACATCATCGACACGTAGTCGAGACGGTCCATGTACGGCAGCGACTGGATGAAGGTCTTGCTCTCGGCCAGTTTCTCGGTGGCGCGGTGCAGCAGGCCGATGTGCGGGTCGGCGCGCTGGATCACTTCGCCGTCGAGCTCGAGCACGAGGCGCAGCACGCCGTGCGCCGCCGGGTGCTGCGGCCCGAAGTTCAGGGTGTAGTTCTTGATCTCGGCCATGGCTCAGTGGAGTCCGCCGTAGTTGTCCTCGCGCACGACGCGCGGCGTGATCTCGCGCGTCTCGATCGTCACCGGCTGGTAGACGACGCGCTTCTGCTCGGCGTCGTAGCGCATCTCGACGTGGCCCGTGGTCGGGAAGTCCTTGCGCATCGGGTGGCCGATGAAGCCGTAGTCGGTGAGGATGCGGCGCAGGTCGACGTGGCCCTCGAAGATGATGCCGAAGAGGTCGAAGGCCTCGCGCTCGAACCAGTTGGCCGAGTTCCACACCTCGTTGAGCGAAGCAATGGCGGGCAGTTCGTCGTCCGGGCAGAACACCTTCAGACGCACGCGCCAGTTGTGCCGCAGCGACAGCAGGTGCGAGACGACCGCGTAGCGCCGGCCGTCCCAGGGTTCGTTGCGGTAGTCGGAGTAGTCGACGCCGCAGAGGTCGACCAACTGCTCGAAGCCGAGCGTGGTGTCGTCGCGCAGCATCTTCGCGACCGCCAGGTAGCGGTCCGCCGCGACCGTGAGGGTGAGCTCGCCGCGCGCGCGCACGAGGGCCTGGATGCTGTCGCCGAGCGCGGCTTGCAGCGCGGCTTGAAGGGTGTCGAGACTTTGGCTCATGCGTGGAGGCGCTTCAGCGCGCGATCGTGTTCTCGCGCCGGATCTTGGCCTGCAGTTGCAGGATGCCGTAGAGCAGCGCCTCGGCGGTCGGCGGGCAGCCCGGCACGTAGACGTCGACCGGCACGATGCGGTCGCAGCCGCGCACCACGGAGTAGCTGTAGTGGTAGTAGCCGCCGCCGTTGGCGCACGAGCCCATGCTGAGCACCCAGCGCGGCTCGGCCATCTGGTCGTAGACCTTGCGCAGCGCCGGCGCCATCTTGTTGCACAGCGTGCCGGCGACGATCATCAGGTCGCTCTGGCGCGGGCTGGGCCGGAACAGCATGCCGAAGCGGTCGATGTCGTAGCGCGCCGCGCCGGCGTGCATCATCTCGATCGCGCAGCACGCGAGGCCGAAGGTCATCGGCCACAGCGAGCCGGTCTTCGACCAATTGATCAGCTTGTCGACCGAGGTGGTGACGAAGCCTTCCTTCAGAACGCCTTCGATTCCCATGGTGTGCCTACTCCCAGTCCAGGGCGCCCTTCTTCCATTCGTAGATGAAACCCACGACCAGGATCGCGAGGAAAAGCATCATCGCCCAGAAGCCTGACGCCCCGATGTCACGCAGCGCCACGGCCCACGGGAAGAGGAACGCGATTTCCAGATCGAACAGGATGAACAGGATGGCGACGAGGTAGTAGCGCACGTCGAACTTCATGCGCGCGTCCTCGAAGGCTTCGAAGCCGCACTCGTAGGGGCTGTTCTTCTCGGCGTCCGGGCGGTTCGGCCCGAAGACGAAGCCGATGACCTGGGGCGCGACGCCGACCGCGACGCCCACGAGGATGAAGAGGATCACGGGCAGGTAGGTTTGCAGATCCATTTCTGTCGCTCGGCTTCGGTGTGGTTCGTGTCGCGTCGGGTCGAAAAAAAGCGCGCCTCGCGCAGCCACTTCGGCTGCACCCACGGCGCGCTCGTCGCTCCGGATCTCCTCTGTACCCGGGGCTGCTGTCGTGGACCTGACCCTGGTCCACGCAGCACGTCAATACTGCTTATGGTGCCGACGGCGAGACTCGAACTCGCACAGCTTTCGCCACTACCCCCTCAAGATAGCGTGTCTACCAATTTCACCACGTCGGCACGACGTGAACTTCCAGCGCAGCGGGTCCGGTTGGCATGAGGAGATCGCTCTCCGGACAGCAAAAGATTCTAGCTCGAAAACGAGGGCTTTCCCGCCCTCGCGAAGCTCACTTCGCAGGGATCGCCGGCGCCGCCTGCGACGCGGCCGTCGGGGCGGCGATGGGCGCCGGCACCGCGGGCTGCGCCGCGCCGGGGATGGCGCCCGGGATCGCGCCCGTCGCCGGTGCCGGGGCACTGGCCGCCGGGGCCGCGCGGTCGAGCACGCTGCTGCCTTCGACGGCACGCGTGCCCTGGTTGGACAGCAGCGCGAGCGCGAGCGTGCAGGCGAAGAAGATCGAGGCGCAGACCGCCGTCGAACGGGACAGGAAGTTGGCGCTGCCGGTGGCGCCGAACAGGCTGCCCGACGCACCGCTGCCGAAGGAGGCGCCCATGTCGGCCCCCTTGCCGTGCTGCACCAGCACGAGGCCGATCATGGTCAGTGCCGACAGCATCTGCACCACGAGGATCAGGGTCATCCAGATTTGCATGATTCTTTTCTTTGCTCGGAGATTCGGGTGCGTCGCGTCAGGCGCGGCAGATGGCGACGAAGTCGGCCGCCTTCAACGACGCGCCGCCGATGAGGCCGCCGTCGATGTCGGGCTGCGAGAACAGCGCGGCCGCGTTGTCGGCCTTCACGCTGCCGCCGTAGAGGATGCGCATCGCCGCGCCATGGCCGGTGGCCGCCTGCAGCTGCGCGCGCAGCACCGCGTGCACGGCCTGCGCCTGCTCGGGCGACGCGGTGCGGCCGGTGCCGATGGCCCAGACGGGCTCGTAGGCGACGACGATCTCGCTCGCGCAATGCGCGAGCAGGTGGATCACCGCCGACAGCTGGCGCTTGACGACCGCCTCGGTCTCGCCGGCGTCGCGCTGCGCCAGCGTCTCGCCGACACAGACGATCGGCGTCACGCCCTTGGCGAGCGCGGCCTGCGCCTTCTCGGCGACGAGCTGGTCGCTCTCGGCGTGGTAGGCGCGGCGCTCGGAGTGGCCGACGATCGCGTAGCGGCAACCGAACTCGGCCAGCATCGCGGCCGACACCTCGCCGGTGTAGGCGCCCTGCGCGTGCGAGGACACGTCCTGCGCGCCCCAGCGGATGTCGCTCCCGGCCAGCGTGGCCGCCGTCTCGGTGAGGTACACGTAGGGCACACAGACGGCAACATCGGTCGTGTAGGGCCGTGCCGCCAGCACGCCCGCCAGCAGTTCGGCGTTCGCCGGCCGGCTGCCGTGCATCTTCCAGTTGCCCACCACGAGTTTGGTTCGCATGGCCAGTAGCTTCCGCTGTCAGTTCCAGGTGAGGACGATCTTGCCCACGTGCGTGCTCGACTCCATCAGCGCGTGCGCCTCGGCGGCCTTCGCCGCCGGGAACACCTGGTGGATCACCGGCTTCACCCTGCCCGCCTCGACGAGCGGCCAGACCTTCGTGCGCAGGTCCTGCGCGAGCGCGGTCTTGTAGGCCACGCTGCGTGGCCGCAGCGTCGAGCCGCTGATCGTGAGGCGCTTGCGCAGCACGAGCCCGCTGTCGATGGCGCTCTTGGTGCCGCCCTGCACCGCGATGACGGCGATGCGGCCGTCGTCGGCCGTGCACTCGACCTCGCGGCCGAGGTAGTCGCCCGCGACCATGTCGAGCACGACATCGGCACCGCGGCCGCCGGTCAGTCGCTTCGTCTCGGCGACGAAGTCCTGCGTCTTGTAGTTGATCGCGTGGTCGGCGCCGATCGCCACGCAGGCGGCGCACTTCTCGTCGCTGCCGGCGGTGACGATGACGCGCGCGCCGAGCGCCTTCGCGAGCTGGATCGCGGTGACGCCGATGCCGCTGGAGCCGCCCTGCACGAGCAGCGTTTCGCCGGCCGCCAGCCGGGCGATGGCGAACACGTTCTGCCAGACGGTGAAGAAGGTCTCCGGAAGGCTCGCCGCCTCGATGGCGGTGAGGCCCTTCGGGACCGGCAGGCACTGGCCCGCCGGCGCCACGCAGAGTTCGGCATAGCCGCCGCCGGCGACGAGCGCGCAGACGGCGTCGCCCACCGCCAGCCCGGCCGCCGCCAGGTCATCCGGCGCGCCGCCGGCCACCGTGCCGGCGACCTCCAGTCCCGGCAGGTCGGAGACACCGGGCGGCATCGGGTACAGGCCCTTGCGCTGCAGCACGTCGGGGCGGTTCACCCCCGACGCCTGCACGGCGATCAGCAATTCACCGGCCGCCGGCACGGGCGCCGGGCGCTGCGCTTCGCGCAGCACGTCGGGGGCGCCGAAGCTGGTGATCTCGATCGCGCGCATCGGCCCGCTTACTCCTGGCCGTCGTTCGGCTTCGGTGCGGCCGGGGCATCGTTCGCCGGCGCGGCGTCGGCGGCCGGCGCGTCGCCACGCGGCTCACGCGGCTCACGCGGCTCGCGAGGCTCGCGAGGCTCACGGCGCGGGCGGTCGCCACGGTCACCCCGCGGGCCGCGGTCCCGGTCGCCGAAGTCGCGACGCGGACGCTCTTCCTCGACGTAGCCTTCCGGCCGCTCGAGCAGCGCCTTCATGCTGAGCTTGATGCGGCCCTTCTCGTCGGTCTCGAGCACCTTGACCTGCACGATCTGGCCTTCCTTCAGGAAGTCCTCGACGCGCTCGACGCGCTGGTGCGCGATCTGGCTGATGTGCAGCAGGCCGTCCTTGCCGGGAAGGATGTTGATGAGCGCACCGAAGTCCAGGATCTTCGTGACCGGGCCTTCGTAGACCTTGCCGATCTCGGCCTCGGCGGTGATCTCGGTGATGCGCTTCTTCGCGAACTCGGCCTTGTCGGCGTCGGTGCTGGCGATGGTGATGGTGCCGTCTTCGCCGATGTCGATCGTGCAGCCGGTCTCCTCGGTCAGCGCGCGGATGGTGGCACCACCCTTGCCGATGACGTCGCGGATCTTCTCCGGGTTGATCTTCATCGTGTACAGGCGCGGGGCGAACACGCTCACCTCGGCCTTGGCGCCGCCGACGGCTTCGACCATCTTGCCCAGGATGTGCAGGCGCGCTTCCTTGGCCTGCGCCAGCGCCACCTGCATGATTTCCTTCGTGATGCCCTGGATCTTGATGTCCATCTGCAGCGCGGTGATGCCGCTGGCGGTGCCGGCCACCTTGAAGTCCATGTCGCCCAGGTGATCCTCGTCACCGAGGATGTCGGTCAGCACGGCAAAGCGGTTGCCTTCCTTGATGAGGCCCATCGCGATGCCGGCCACGTGCGCCTTCAGCGGCACGCCGGCGTCGAGCAGGCTCAGGCAGCCGCCGCACACCGAGGCCATCGACGACGAGCCGTTCGACTCGGTGATCTCCGACACCACGCGCAGCGTGTAGGGGAAGTCTTCCTTGTTCGGCAGCACGGCGATCAGCGCGCGCTTGGCGAGGCGGCCGTGGCCGATCTCGCGCCGCTTCGGGCTGCCCACGCGGCCCGTCTCGCCGGTGGCGAACGGGGGCATGTTGTAGTGCAGCATGAAGCGGTCTTCGAAGTCGCCGGCCAGCGCGTCGATGCGCTGCGCGTCGCGCTCGGTGCCGAGCGTGGCGGCCACCAGGGCCTGCGTCTCGCCGCGCGTGAACAGCGCCGAGCCGTGGGTGCGCGGCAGCACGCCGGTGCGGATCTCGATGGCGCGCACGGTGCGCGTGTCGCGGCCGTCGATGCGCGGCTCGCCGGCGAGGATCTGGCCGCGCACGATCTTCGACTCGATCTCGAACAGCAGGCCTTCGACCTTCACGCTGTCGAACTCGATGCCCTCGGCCTTCAGCGCGCTGAAGACGGCGGCGTAGGCGTCGCGGCAGGCCTGCGTGCGGGCCTGCTTGCTGCGGATCTGGTAGGCCGCGCGCAGCGGGCCTTCGGCCTGCGCGGTGACCTTGGCGATGAAGGCTTCGTCCTTGGCGGGCGCCTGCCAGTTCCATTCCGGCTTGCCGGCTTCGCGCACCAGTTCGTTGATGGCGGCGATGGCGACCTTGCCCTGGTCGTGGCCGAACACCACGGCGCCCAGCATGATCTCCTCGGACAGCTGCTGCGCTTCGGACTCGACCATCAGCACGGCCGCCTCGGTGCCGGCGACGACGAGCTCGAGCTGGCTGTCGGCGAGCTGCGTCTGGCCCGGGTTCAGCACGTATTCGCCGTTGACGTAGCCCACGCGCGCGGCGCCGATCGGGCCGTTGAACGGGATGCCGCTGATCGCCAGCGCGGCGCTGGTGCCGATCATGGCGGCGATGTCCGCCTGCACCTCGGGGTTCAGGCTCAGCACGTGGATGACGACCTGCACTTCATTGAAGAAGCCGTCCGGGAAGAGCGGGCGGATCGGGCGGTCGATCAGGCGGCTGGTCAGCGTTTCCAGTTCGCTCGGGCGGCCTTCGCGCTTGAAGAAGCTGCCGGGGATCTTGCCGGCGGCGTAGGTCTTCTCGATGTAGTCGACGGTCAGCGGGAAGAAGTCCTGGCCGGACTTGGCCTCGCTCTTGGCGACCACGGTGGCGAGCACCACGGTGTCGTCCATCGACACGACGACGGCGCCGGTCGACTGGCGCGCGATCTCGCCGGTTTCCAGCGTGACGGTGTGCTGGCCCCACTGGAAGGTCTTGGTGACCTTGTTGAACATGCTCATGTGGATTGCTTTCGGTGTTGGTGGGCCGGCGCAATGCCATTCCAGTGAAGCCCTGCTGCAAGGCGTCGGTGGAATGACACGGCTGCGTCCGTACCCGGAACGGAAAAACGGAAAGGGGTCGTCGCGAAGCGGCGACCCCGCCCTTGTTTCTTACTTTCTCAGGCCGAGCTTGGCGATCAGCGCGGTGTAGCGCTCGGCGTCCTTGTCCTTCAGGTAGGACAGCAGGCGCTTGCGGGCGTTGACCATCTTCAGCAGGCCGCGGCGACCGTGGTGGTCCTTGGCGTGCGTCTTGAAGTGCGGGGTCAGTTCGTTGATGCGCGCGGTGAGCAGCGCGACCTGAACTTCGGGGGAGCCGGTGTCGGCGGCGCCACGGGCGTGGGCCTTGACGATCTCGGCCTTGTGGTCGATGGCCAGGGGCATGGGATTTCCTTTGTAGGTGGAGACCGCCATGCCGGGCGCCGTGGGCCCGAGACGAACGGTTTCCGGTGATGGACTTGCGGATCACCAGTGAAACCGACCGGTGCCGTGCTTTCCCCCGCCAGCATGCACCGGCAGGAAGAACAGCGGATTATAGACGGATCGCCGCCGCCAGCCGGTCCAGCCCTGCGGCCAGGCGTGACGGGTCACGCGCGGCGAAGCACCAGCGCAGCCAGCCCTCGCCTTCCGGCCCGAACGCCGACCCCGGGGCGATGCCCAGGCCGTGCTCGGCCACCAGGCGCTTGGCGAAGGCCAGCGAATCGTCCTCGCCGTCGACGCGGAACCAGGCGTACATGCCCCCAGAGGGCGTCGCCACCGACACGCCCGGCAGGCGCTGCAGCCCGCCGACCAGCTGGTCGCGGCGCTCGCGCAGCTGCGCCACCAGGCCGGGCACGAACTCCTGCGCCATCGCGAGCCCGGCGAAGCCGGCGCGCTGCACGAACACCGGCGCGCAGGAGGTGTTGAACTCGATCAGCTTGCCGATGGCGCTCTCGCACGCGGCCGGGAACACCAGCCAGCCGAGGCGCCAGCCCGTCATCAGGAAGCTCTTGCTGAAGCTGTGGGCGACGACGAGGCGGTCGTCCGGCTCGGCGACGTCCAGGAACGACGGGGCGGCGGTCGCGCCGTCGACGTAGTACAGGCGTTCGTAGACCTCGTCGGCGATGATCCAGGTGCCGGTGCGGCGGCAATGCTCGATCAGCGCCTGCTGCTCGGCACGCGTCAGCGACCAGCCGGTCGGGTTGTTCGGGGCGTTGACCAGCAGCACGCGCGTGGCCGGCGTCACGCGGGCGATCAGCTCGCCGAGGTCGAGCTTCCAGGTCCCGCCCTGCGGCTTCAGCGCGACGCG
The DNA here is from genome assembly GCA_963204815.1 of Pseudomonadota bacterium. Lineage (GTDB taxonomy): Bacteria > Pseudomonadota > Gammaproteobacteria > Burkholderiales > Burkholderiaceae_C > Rubrivivax. The sequence goes on from CAUJHQ010000100.1 coordinate 22,675, forward strand.
CGTGACGCGTGCGCCCAGGATCTGCGGCTGCGCCGTCAGGTTCGGCCACACCGGCACCACCGCCACGACCTCGTCGCCCGGGCCGGCGAGCATCTGCATCGCCAGCATCAGCGCGTTGACGCCCGACGAGGTGACGGCGATGCGGTGCATGTCCAGCGGCCGGTGCAGCACGCTGGTGTAGGCGGCGATCGCCTGGCGCAGCTCCGGCAGGCCGAGGTTGTGCGAATAGAAGGTCTCTCCGGCGGCGATGGAGCGCGCGGCGGCCTCGCGGATGGCGGGCGGCGTGACCTCGTCGCTCTCGCCGAACCAGAAGGCGAGCACGTCGCTGCGGCCGAGGCCGGCATTCGCCACTTCGCGGATCCGGGAGCCCGGCAGGGCCTCGATGGCAGGTCTCATGGTCGTCCTTCGCAGTCGGTTCAGTCGGGCCGCAGCATGCGGCAGGCGTGCGGCGCGGCCGCGGAGTCGAAGCGCCGCAGCACGCGGAAGCCGAAGCCCGAGCCTTCGACGTCGTGCGGCACGCCGGGCGCACCGGCGCGGTCCATCACGCTCACGACCAGCGGCTGCTGCAACTGGTGGTCGTCGGCACGCATCACGGCCTTGTGCACGCCGCCGAGGGTGCGGCCGTCGTACGCGGCGCCTTCGAGCGCGCGCGCGACGGCGGCGGCCTCGGTCGCCCCCGCGCGCTCGATGGCCGCCGCGAGCATCTCGACCAGCACCTGCATGCGCGCGTGCAGGTAGTCGTCCTTCGGGTCGGGGAAGCGGCGCTTGAACTCGGCACGGAAGTCCGCCGAGGGTGCACCCGGCACGTTCGGCTGCCACTCGGCCACCGCCAGCACGGCGCCGACCCCCGCTTCGCCGATGGCCGCCGGCGCGCCGAGCGCATTGCCGTAGAACGTGTACAGCCGCGCCGTCGAGCCGACCTCGCGCAGCGCGCGCACCAGCAGCGTGAGGTCGTTGCCCCAGTTGCCGGTGAAGACCGCCTGCGCGCCGGAGGCCTTGATCTTCGTCGCGTAGGGAATGAAGTCCTTCACGCGGCCCATCGGGTGCAGTTCGTCGCCGACGATCTCGACGTCCGGGCGGCGCGCCGCGATCAGGGCGCGCGCCGTCTTCGCGAAGCCCTGGCCGAAGCTGTAGTCCTGGCCGATCAGGTAGACGCGCTGGACCGCGCGGTCCTCGCGCAGCACGTCGACCAGCGCGTCCAGCCGCATGTCGACATGGGCGTCGAAGCGGAAGTGCCAGAAGCTGCAGCGTTCGTTGGTGAGCGCGGGGTCGACGGCCGAGTAGTTCAGCAGCAGCGCACGGCGCTGCGGCTCACGCGCGTTGTGCTTCTCGAGCGCGTCGACGATGGCCGCCGCCACCGCCGAGCTGTTGCCCTGCAGGATGAAGGCGATGCGCTGGTCGAGCGCGCCGCGCAGCGTGGACAGCGCTTCCTCGGTGGCGCCCTTGCTGTCGAAGCGTTGCAGCTCGAAGGGCCGCGCGCCGCCGGGCAGGCGCACGCCGCCGCGCGCGTTGACGCGTTCCACCGCCCACAGCAGGTTGCGGAACACCGCTTCGCCGGCGTTGCCGAACGGGCCGGAAAGCCCTTCGACCAGCGCCAGGCGGATCGGCTCCGCCGCCGGGGCCTGCGCGAACGCGGGGATCGCCACCGCCCCGAGGGCGGCGAGCGCAGTTCGTCTGGGAATCATCGGGTCTCGGGTTCCAGTTCGGCGAGCGGCCAGCGTGGCCGCACGTCGAAGGCGCCATCCTCGTGCAGCGCGGCCAGCCCGTGCTGCAGGCGCAGCGCGGCGGCGAGCGCGATCATCGCGCCGTTGTCGGTGCACAGCGCCAGCGGCGGGTAGAACACGCGCGCCTTCAGCTTCGCCGCGCCGGCGTCGAGCCGCTCGCGCAGCCGCAGGTTCGCGCCGACGCCGCCGGCGACGACCAGCCGCTTCGCCCCGGTCTGCTTCAGCGCCTTCAGCGACTTGGCAACGAGCACGTCGACGATGGCGGCCTGGGTCGACGCGGCAAGGTCGGCACGTTCCTGCTCGCAGACGTTGCCGAGCTTCTTCACCTGCGTCATCACGGCCGTCTTCAGGCCGGCGAAGCTGAAGTCGAGGTCGCCGCTGTGCAGCAGCGGCCGCGGCAGCGCAAAGGCGTCGGCATTGCCGAAGTCGGCCAGCCGCGCCAGCGCCGGCCCGCCGGGGTAGCCCAGGCCGAGCAGCTTGGCGCTCTTGTCGAAGGCCTCGCCGGCGGCGTCGTCGATGGTCTCGCCCAGCAGTTCGTAGCGGCCGACGCCTTCCACGCGCATCAGCTGCGTGTGGCCGCCGGACACGAGCAGCGCGATGAACGGGAACTCCGGCGCGTGGTCGGCCAGGAACGGCGACAACAGGTGCCCTTCGAGGTGGTGCACGCCGAGCGCCGGCTTGCCGAGCGCCGCCGCCAGCGCCACCGCCACACCGGCGCCGACGAGCAATGCGCCCGCCAGCCCAGGTCCGCGCGTATAGGCGACGACGTCGATGTCGGCGACCGTGCTGCCGGCATCGGCGAGCACGCGGCGCGCCAGCGGCAGCACGCGGCGGATGTGGTCGCGCGACGCCAGCTCGGGCACGACGCCGCCGTAGGCCCCGTGCATGTCCGCCTGGCTGTGCAGCGCCTCGGCCAGCAGGCGCGGCACGCCCCCCGGCCGCGTCTCCACGAGCGCGACGCCGGTTTCGTCGCACGACGATTCGATCCCGAGCACCTTCACAGGGCGGCGAGTGTACCGGCGCGATTCTTGCGAAAGGCCGGCCATGCCCCTGAACGCCGCCACGCGCATCGTCGTCGTCGCCCCCGACCCGCTCGTCGCCGACGCGGGCGACGAAGCCGCCGCGCTCGAGGCCGAGCGCTCGCGCAGCCTGCACATCGGCCTGCTCGAGGCCGGCTGCAACATCGTCGCCGTGCTGCCGGTGGACCCCTTCCTGCCCGACCGGCTGCAGCAGATCCAGCCCGACATGATCGTCGTCGACGCCGAGAGCCAGGCGCGCGACACGCTGGAGCACGTGGTGATGGCCACGCGCGACGCGCGCCGGCCGATCGTCATGTTCACCGAGGACAGCGACACCCGCCACGTGCGCGACGCCATCGCCGCCGGCGTCACCGCCTACGTGGTCGCCGGCCTGGCGCCGGAGCGCGTGAAGCCGGTGCTGGAGGTGGCGCTCGCCCGCTTCGAGCACGAGGAGCACCTGCGCCGCGAGCTCGCCGAGGCGCGCACCCAACTCGCCGACCGCAAGGTCATCGACCGCGCCAAGGGCCTGCTGATGCAGCGCCACGCGATCGGCGAGCCCGAGGCCTACGCGCGCCTGCGCAAGGCAGCGATGGACAAGGGGCTGAAGATGACCGACATCGCGCAGCGCATCATCGACGCCGCCGATCTTCTCGGTTAGGCGCACCAGCCGCGCGCGCCGTTGCCGCGCCTTGGTGCGAAGCCACGGCCGCGAACGCGGTTTTCGCTGGCACGCCGCTTGCGAAGCAAAGGTCCTGAGAGATCAGTGTCGATCTTTCGCCAGCGCCGGGGCGCCGCAAGGACTGCGGTGCGCCGGCGGGACAAGGGCGTCCCCACCACGCGGGCCTTCACGGCCTGCGGACGTGCGGACGCCCTTTTGCTTTGTTGGCCCTCAACTTGCACATCGACATGAAACCGGACACCGCAGGACGCATCGACATGGCACGACGCAGCATCGTCAAGGCCGCCGCCGCCACCACCGCCGCGGGGCTCGTGCCCGGCCTGCAGGCGGCGGTGTACGCGCAGGGCAGCGACAAACCCGAGAAGGAGGAGGTCCGCATCGGCTTCATCCCGCTGACCGACTGCGCGAGCGTGGTGATGGCCAGCGTGCTCGGCTTCGACAAGAAGTACGGCGTGAAGATCGTGCCCACGAAGGAAGCGTCCTGGGCCGGCGTGCGCGACAAGCTGGTGAACGGCGAACTCGACATGGCGCACGTGCTGTGGGGCCTGGTCTACGGCGTGCACCTGGGCGTCGGCGGGCCGAAGAAGGACATGGCCGTGCTGATGAACCTGAACCACAACGGCCAGGCGATCACGCTGTCGAAGAAGCTCGCCGACAAGGGCGCGGTCGACGGCGCCAGCCTCGCCAAGGTGATGGCCGCCGAGAAGCGCGACTACACCTTCGCGCAGACCTTCCCCACCGGCACCCACGCGATGTGGCTGTACTACTGGATGGCCGCGCACGGCATCCACCCGATGCGAGACGCCAAGGTCATCACGGTGCCGCCGCCGCAGATGGTGGCCAACATGCGCGTCGGCAACATGGACGGTTACTGCGTCGGCGAGCCCTGGGGCCACCGCGCCATCATCGACGGCATCGGCATCACCGCCACCACCACGCAGGACATCTGGAAGGACCACCCCGAAAAGGCGCTCGGCACCACGGCCGACTTCGTGAAGAAGCACCCCAACACCGCGCGCGCCGTGGTGATGGCGATCCTGGAGGCCGGCAAGTGGATCGACGCCGGCCTGCAGAACAAGAACAAGATGGCCGAGACGGTGGCCGACAAGAGCTACGTCAACACCAGCGTCGACGCCATCAACCAGCGCATCCTCGGCCGCTACCAGAACGGCCTGGGCAAGACCTGGGACGACCCGAACCACATGAAGTTCTTCGGCGACGGCGCGGTCAACTTCCCGTACCTGTCCGACGGCATGTGGTTCCTGACCCAGCACAAGCGCTGGGGCCTGCTGAAGGACCACCCGGACTACCTCGGCGTCGCGAAGCAGATCAACCAGGTCGAGCTCTACAAGCAGGCCGCGAGCGCGCTCAAGGTCAGCATCCCGAAGGACCCGATGCGCGCCAGCAAGCTGGTCGACGGCGTGGTCTGGGACGGCAAGGACCCGGCGAAGTACGCCGACGGCTTCAGGATCAAGACCGCCGCGGCGGCCTGAGGAGGCGACCATGGTCTCCGCCGTCTTCCATTCGCCGCTCGAGAGCGCGGCCGTGCCCGATGCCACGGCGCCCGCCGCACCGGCGCCGGCCGAGCGACCCGCCCCGCCACCGAAGCCGCCGCGCGTGCCGTTCGACTGGCGCGCGCTCTGGCTCGCGGTGCTGCCGCCGGTGATCGGCTTCGGCCTGCTCGTCGGCATCTGGGGCCTGCTGACGCAGAACAGCACCAGCTTCCCGACGCCGGCGGCCACCTTCGACGCCGCGGTGAAGCTCTTCGCCGACCCGTTCTACAGCAAGGGCCCGAACGACCAGGGCATCGGCTGGAACGTGCTGAACTCGCTGCAGCGCGTGGCGCTGGGCTTCGGCATGGCGGCGGCGGTGGGCATCCCGCTGGGCTTCATGCTGGGGCGTTTCACGTTCCTGGCGCGCATGGTCAACCCGCTGGTGAGCCTGCTGCGGCCGGTGTCGCCGCTGGCCTGGCTGCCGATCGGGCTGCTGGTCTTCAAGGCCGCGAACCCGGCGGCCATCTGGACCATCTTCATCTGCAGCATCTGGCCGATGATCATCAACACCGCCGTCGGCGTGCAGCGCGTGCCGCAGGACTACCTGAACGTGGCACGCGTGCTGAACCTGAGCGAATGGAAGGTGATCACGAAGATCCTCTTCCCCGCCGTGCTGCCCTACATGCTGACCGGCGTGCGGCTGTCGGTGGGCACGGCCTGGCTGGTGATCGTGGCCGCCGAGATGCTGACCGGCGGCGTCGGCATCGGCTTCTGGGTGTGGGACGAGTGGAACAACCTGAACGTCAAGCACATCATCGTCGCGATCTTCGTCATCGGCGTCGTCGGCCTGCTGCTCGAACAGCTGCTCGTCACCATCGCCCGGAGGTTCTCCTATGACGACTGAGCAGTTCATCAAGGTCGAGGGCGCCGAGATGGTGTTCGAGACGAAGAAGGGCCGCTTCCACGCGCTGCGCGAGATTCACCTCGCGGTGGCGCAGGGCGAGTTCGTCACGCTCATCGGCCACAGCGGCTGCGGCAAGAGCACGCTGCTGAACCTGATCGCCGGCCTGCTGCGGCCCACCGCCGGCGTGCTGCTGTGCGACAACCGCGAGATCGCCGCGCCCGGCCCCGAGCGCGCGGTGGTGTTCCAGAACCACTCGCTGCTGCCCTGGCTGACCTGCGCCGAGAACGTGCACCTCGCGGTCGAGCGCGTGTTCGGCGCGAAGGAGTCGAAGGCGCAGCTGAAGGCGCGCACCGAAGCGGCGCTGGGACTCGTCGGCATGGCGCACGCCGTGAACAAGCGGCCGCACGAAGTGTCCGGCGGCATGAAGCAGCGCGTGGGCATCGCGCGCGCTTTGGCGATGGAGCCCAAGGTGCTGCTGATGGACGAACCCTTCGGCGCCCTCGATGCCCTCACGCGCGCAAAGCTGCAGGACGAACTGCTGAAGATCGTCGCCCGCACGAAGAGCACGGTGGTGATGGTCACGCACGATGTCGACGAGGCGGTGCTGCTGTCCGACCGCATCGTGATGATGACCAACGGCCCGGCCGCCACCATCGGCGAGATCCTGCCGGTGCCGCTGGCGCGGCCGCGCCACCGCGTGGAGCTGGCCGAGGACCCGACCTACGTGCACTGCCGCAAGGAAGTGCTGGACTTCCTGTACCGCCGCCACGGCCACGTCGAGGCGGCGGCGGCATGAGGCACTGGCACGCAGCTTGCTGAAGGTCGAGCGGCACCTTCGTCGGGTGTCTGTCTATCTCCTCAGCAGGGCATCAGGCCCTTTCGACCAGCCCCTTCGTGCCAACCCACGAAGGGGCTCTTTTCTGCCTGCGTGCACCAAGGTGCCCGCGCCGGTGCGCAGGCCAGCGGCCGCGCACCACGGCAGTGATGTCAGTGGCTCTCCTTGGCGTGGTTGATCGAGTACTTCGGGATCTCGATCGTCACGTCCTGGTTCGACAGGATCGCCTGGCACGACAGGCGCGACGTGGGCGTCAGGCCCCAGGCGCGGTCGAGCAGGTCTTCCTCGGACTCGTCCATCTCGCCCAGCGAACCGAAGCCCTCCTTCACGACCACGTGGCAGGTCGTGCAGGCGCAGCTCATCTCGCAGGCGTGTTCGATGGCGATGCCGTTCTCGAGCAGCGCCTCGCAGATGGAGGTGCCGGCCGGCGCCTCGATGGTGTCGCCCTGCGGGCAGTACTCGGCGTGGGGCAGGATGCGGATGACGGGCACGTTCAGATCTCTTCCACTTTGCGGCCGGCCAGCGCCTGGCGGATGCCTTGGTTCATGCGGGCGGCAGCGAAGGTCTCGGTGCCTTGCGTGAGCGCCTTGGTGGCCGCCTCGATGGCGTCGGCGTCGTCGCTGCGCGCGCTGCGTTCGGCGGCTTCGGCCAGCGCCTGCACCTTCGCGCGGTCGTCGTCGTCGAGCAGGTGGCCGTCGGCGGCGAGCGCGGCGCGCGTCGCCAGCGCCAGCCGCTCGGCTTCGACGCGCGCTTCGCGCAGCTTGCGCAGGTGCAGGTCTTCCTCGGCGTGGGCGAATCCGTCCCTCAGCATCTGCGCGATCTGCTCGTCGCCGAGGCCGTAGCTCGGCTTGACGGTGATCGACGCCTCGACGCCCGAGCCCTGCTCGCGCGCCGACACGTTGAGCAGCCCGTCGGCGTCGACCTGGAAGGTGACGCGAATGCGCGCCGCGCCGGCCACCATCGGCGGTATGCCGCGCAGTTCGAAGCGCGCCAGCGAGCGGCACTCGCTCACCAGCTCGCGCTCGCCCTGCACGACGTGGATCGCCATCGCCGTCTGGCCGTCCTTGAAGGTGGTGAAGTCCTGCGCCTTCGCGACCGGGATCGTCGTGTTGCGCTCGATGACGCGCTCGACCAGGCCGCCCATGGTCTCGAGCCCGAGCGACAACGCGATCACGTCCAGCAGCAGCAGTTCACCGTCCTTCGCGTTGCCGGCCAGCGCGTTGGCCTGGATGGCGGCGCCGATGGCAACCACCTCGTCCGGGTTCACGTTGGTCAGCACCTCGCGGCCGAACAGCTCGCCGACGGCGGTACGCACCAGCGGCATGCGCGTGGCGCCGCCGACCATGACGACGCCCTGCACCTCGTCGCGTGCCACGCGCGCGTCGCGCAGCACCTTGCGCACCGCGGCGAGCGTGCGGTCGACGAGCGGCCGGGCCAGCGCGTCGAGCTGCGCGCGCGCCACCGGCACGGCCAGTTCGCGGCCATCGATGGTGCAGCGCCATTCGGCCTGCGGCGCATCGGTCAGCTGCTCCTTGGTGCGGCGCGCCGCCACCAGCGCGGCGCGCTTGTCGCGCGCGCTGTCGGCGGCCACGCCGGCCTGCGCCAGCGCCCAGTCGGCGAGCGCGCGGTCGACGTCGTCGCCGCCGAGCGCCGCATCGCCGCCGGTCGCCACCACCTCGAAGACGCCGCGCGACAGCCGCAGCAATGAGATGTCGAAGGTGCCGCCGCCGAGGTCGTAGACGGCATAGAGGCCTTCGCTGCCGTTGTCCAGCCCGTAGGCCACGGCGGCGGCGGTCGGCTCGCTGATGAGGCGCAGCACGTTCAGGCCGGCGAGCTGGGCGGCGTCCTTCGTGGCCTGGCGCTGGGCTTCGTCGAAGTAGGCCGGCACGGTGATGACGGCGCCGAAGAGGTCGGCGTCGAAGCTGTCCTCGGCGCGCTGGCGCAGGCTGGCCAGGATCTCGGCCGACACCTCGACCGGCGACTTCTCGCCTTCGCGCGTGGCCAGCGCCAGCATGCCGGGCCGGTCGACGAAGCGGTACGGCAGCTTGCCGGCGTTCGCCACGTCGGCGAGGCCGCGGCCCATGAAGCGCTTGACGGAGACGATCGTGTTCTCGGGGTCCTCGGCCTGCTGCGCCAGCGCGTCGTGGCCGATCGCGCGGCGGCCGCCTTCGAGGTACCGCACGGCCGACGGCAGCAGCAGGCGGCCTTCGGCGTCGGGCAGGCACTCGGCGACGCCGTGGCGCACGGACGCGACCAGCGAGTGGGTGGTGCCGAGGTCGATGCCGACCGCGATGCGCCGCTGGTGCGGGTCGGGCGTCTGCCCGGGTTCGGAGATCTGCAGCAGGGCCATGGGGGTCCAGGGTTTCAGCGGGCTTCCAGCGTCTCGAGGCGGCGTTCGATGTCGGCGCGGAAGCGGCGCACGAACATCAGCGCGCGCACCTCGGCGGCGGCGGCGGGGGCATCGGCGGCGTCGTCGAGCAGGCGTTGCAGTTCGGCCTGCATCGTGCGCTCGGCGGCCAGCACTTCGGCGTCGAGGCGTTCCACCGCCGCGAGATCGGCGGCGTCGTCGAGCGCCTCGCGCCAGGCCATCTGCTGCATCAGGAACGCCGCGGGCATCGCGGTGTTGCGCTCGGCGTCGATCGCGGCGCCGCGCAGTTCGCACAGGTAGGCGCCGCGCGACAGCGGCTCCTTCAGGCGCTGATAGGCCTCGTTCACGCGCACCGCCCATTGCATCGCGACGCGCTGCGCGGCAGCACCGTCGGCGGCGAAGCGGTCGGGGTGCACTTCGGCCTGCAGCTGGCGCCAGCGCTGGTCGAGCGCCGCGCGGTCGAGCGCGAAGCGCGGCGGCAGGCCGAACAGCGTGAAGTCGTCGTCGGACAGGTTCACAGGCGCTTCTCGAAGAAGACCGACAGGCCGTTGTCGGGGTAGCCGCCGAAGGCCGCGCGCGGGCGGTAGCCCCAGCGTTCGTACAGGCGCACGGCGGCGGCCTGTTCGGCGCCGGTTTCCAGCAGCGCCAGGCCGACGCCTTCGGTTGCGAGCTGCCGCTCCAGCGCGGCCAAGACCTGCTCGCCGATGCGCTGGCCGCGCTCGGCGGGGTCGACGTACATGCGCTTGATCTCGCCGTAGGCGCGGCCGTCGGTCGCCGGCTCGCCTGCCATCACGCGCGCCGCGCCCGTGCCCACCGCGCGGCCGCCGCGCCGGGCGACGAGGAAGCGGATCTCCGGTGCCAGCAGTTCCGGCACGCCGAGGATGTGGTTGGCCTCGGGCGGGTACAGCGTGGCGAGGTAGGCGTCGAGCGCACCGAGCAGCGCGACGACGTCGGCCTGGTCGGGGCGTTCGGGGCGGATGGTGAGCATGTTCATCAAAGACGAAGGCGCGGCCATCGGACCGCGCCTTGCCGCGTGGGCGCCGGGCCTCAGACCCGGAACGACTCCCCGCAGCCGCAGCGGTCCTTCTCGCGAGGATTGTGGAACTTGAAGCCTTCGTTCAGGCCTTCGCGCACGAAGTCGAGTTCGGTGCCATCCAGGTACGGCAGGCTCTTCGGGTCGACCAGCACCTTGACGCCGTGGCCTTCGAAGATCACGTCGTCCGGCGTCACGTCGTCGGCGTACTCGAGCTTGTAGGCCAGGCCCGAGCAACCGGTGGTCTTGACGCCCAGCCGCACGCCCACGCCCTTGCCGCGCCGGGCCAGGTAGCGCGTGACGTGCCGCGCCGCGGCTTCGGTGAGAGTGACCGCCATGGTGTTCAGTGCGCCTGCGCCGAGCCCTCGACGGCGTTGCCGTGCTTGGCCTTGTAGTCCTCGACGGCGGCCTTGATGGCGTCTTCGGCGAGGATCGAGCAGTGGATCTTCACCGGCGGCAGCGCCAGTTCCTCGGCGATCTGCGTGTTCTTGATGGTGAGCGCCTCGTCGAGCGACTTGCCCTTCACCCACTCGGTGACGAGCGAGCTCGACGCGATGGCCGAGCCGCAGCCGTAGGTCTTGAAGCGCGCGTCCTCGATGAGGCCGGTGCTGGGGTTCACCTTGATCTGCAGCTTCATCACGTCGCCGCAGGCGGGCGCGCCCACCATGCCGGTGCCGACGGTCTCGTCGCCCTTCTCGAAGGAGCCGACGTTGCGGGGGTTCTCGTAGTGGTCGACGACCTTGTCGCTGTATGCCATGTCAAAACTCCGGTACTGCTAATGTGCGGTCCACTGGATCGACTTCAGGTCGACGCCGTCCTTGAACATCTCCCACAGCGGCGACAGGTCGCGCAGCTTGGCGACGCGGTCTTGCAGCGTGCTGACCGCGTAGTCGATGTCCTCGGCGGTGGTGAAGCGGCCGATGGTCATGCGAAGGCTGGAGTGCGCCAGCTCGTCGCTGCGGCCCAGCGCGCGCAGCACGTAGCTCGGCTCCAGGCTGGCGGAGGTGCAGGCCGAGCCCGAACTCACCGCCAGGCCCTTGATGCCCATGATCAGCGACTCGCCCTCGACGAAATTGAAGCTGGCGTTGATGTTGTGCGGCACGCGGCGCTCGAGGTGGCCGTTGATGAAGACCTGCTCGATCGTGCCGATGCCGGCCAGCAGGCGCTGCTGCAGCATGCGGATGCGCTCGCTCTCGGTGCCCATCTCGGCCTGCGCGATGGCGAAGGCCTCGCCCATGCCCACGCACTGGTGCGTGGGCAGCGTGCCGCTGCGCATGCCGCGCTCGTGGCCGCCGCCGTGCATCTGCGCTTCCAGCCGCACGCGCGGCTTGCGCCGCACGTAGAGCGCGCCGATGCCCTTGGGGCCGTAGGTCTTGTGCGAGGCCAGGCTCAGCAGGTCGACCGGCAGCGTGTTCATGTCGATCGCGACCTTGCCGGTGGCCTGGGCCGCATCGACGTGGAAGACGATGCCGCGCTCGCGGCACATCGCACCGATGGCGGGGATGTCCTGGATGACGCCGATCTCGTTGTTGACGAGCATCACCGAGACCAGGATGGTGTCCTTGCGCAGCGCGTCCTTGAACTTGCCCAGGTCGAGCAGACCGTCTTCCTGCACGTCGAGGTAGGTGACTTCGAAGCCCTGGCGCTCCAGCTCGCGCATGGTGTCGAGCACCGCCTTGTGCTCGGTCTTCACCGTGACGAGGTGCTTGCCGCGCGAGCTGTAGAAATGGGCCGCACCCTTGATCGCGAGGTTGTTGCTCTCGGTGGCCCCGGAGGTCCACACGATCTCGCGCGGGTCGGCGTTGATGAGCGCGGCCACCTGGCCGCGCGCATGTTCGACCGCCTCTTCCGCTTCCCAGCCCCAGGCGTGGCTGCGCGACGCCGGATTGCCGAAGTGTTCGCGCAGCCAGGGGATCATCTTGTCGACGACGCGCGGGTCCACCGGCGTCGTCGCGCCGTAATCCATGTAGATCGGGAAGTGCGGGGTCATGAGTCGAAGGACGTGGCGGGGTTTACTTGCTGAGGGCGCTGCCGAGCGCGAAGACCGAGTTCGGCGCGGTGACCTTGATCGGCTTGACGACCGGCTGCGAAGAGATGGCGCGCTTGATCGGCGCTTCCTCGATCGAGACGCCCTTGGCGAGCTGTTCGTCGACCAGCTTCTTCAGCGAGATCGAATCGAGGTACTCGATCATCTTGGCGTTCAGGCTGGACCAGAGGTCGTGCGTCATGCACTTGCCGCTGTCCTCGCCCATGCAGTCGCCCTTGCCACCGCAGCCGGTGGCGTCGATCGGCTCGTCGACGGCGACGATGATGTCGGCCACGGTGATCTCGCCGGCGCCACGGCCGAGGGAATAGCCGCCGCCCGGGCCGCGCGTGCTTTCGACGAGCTCGTGCCGGCGCAGCTTGCCGAACAGCTGCTCCAGGTACGACAGCGAGATCTGCTGGCGCTGGCTGATCGCCGCCAGGGCGACGGGGCCGTTGTTCGAGCGCAAGGCGAGATCGATCATCGCGGTGACGGCAAATCGGCCCTTGGTGGTCAGTCTCATGGCAATGCTCCTGTCGAGAGAGGGGGGGTCGAGGTGGAGAAGAAGCGGACGGGTCACGCCAGAGCTTCCCCGCCGGTCACCGCGGGTTAACCCGCGATTGATTCCGACTAGATTGCTCAAGTATGCCCGAAGCTGACCGTTTTGGTCAAGCTTTGCTCAGGAAGTTCCCTCGACGTTTGCCCCTCTCAGCGTCTCGACCAGTCCGTCGCACGCGTCCTCGACGAGATCGAGCACGCGGTCGAAGCCCGCAGGCGCGCCGTAGTACGGATCGGGCACCTCGCGCACGCCGACATGGCGGCGCGCGTGCTCCATCAGCAGGCCCAGGCGCGCCGTCGTGCCGACCGGAATCGCCTGGCGCAGGTGGGCGAGATTGTTCTCGTCCATCGCGATCAGCCAATCGAAGCGCACGTAGTCCTGTTCGACCACGCGCCGGGCGCGCAGCTTGCCGAGATCGTAGCCGCGCGCGGCCGCGTGCTTGATGGCGCGCGCGTCCGGCCGCTCGCCCAGATGGAAGTGGCCGTGCGTGCCGGCCGAGTCCACCTCGACGGCGCGCGCCAGCCCGGCGGCCTTCAGCTTCGCGCGCAGCACCGCCTCGGCCGTCGGCGAACGGCAGATGTTGCCCATGCAGACCATCAGGATGCGCGTGGCGGCCATCAGCGCCCTCCGGCAAGCGGGACCACGTTGGTGTCGTGCCCGGGCGCGCCGAAGGCCTGCTCGCGCAGCAGCGCCAGCTGGTCGCGCACGCGCGCCGCCTTCTCGAACTCGAGGTTGCGCGCGTGCTCGAGCATCTGCTTCTCGAGCGCCTTGATGCGCTTGCCGAGGTCCTTCTCGGACATCGCCTCGAACTCGGCCGCCGCCTTCGCGGCCTGCAGTTCGTCCTTCTCGGTCTTCGCCGAGACGACGCCGTCGATGAGGTCCCGGATCTGCTTGTTGATCGACTTCGGCACGATCCCCTGCGCGAGGTTGTGCGCGATCTGCTTGGTGCGCCGGCGCTCGGTCTCGGAGATCGCCTTCGCCATCGAATCGGTCATGCGGTCGGCATAGAGGATGGCGCGGCCGTTCAGGTTGCGCGCCGCGCGGCCGATGGTCTGGATCAGGCTGCGCTCGGCGCGCAGGAAGCCTTCCTTGTCGGCATCGAGGATCGCCACCAGGCTCACCTCGGGCAGGTCCAGGCCCTCGCGCAGCAGGTTGATGCCGACCAGCACGTCGAAGGTGCCCAGCCGCAGGTCGCGCAGGATCTCGACGCGCTCGACGGTGTCGATGTCGCTGTGCAGGTAGCGCACCTTGACGCCGTTGTCGGCCAGGTAGTCGGTCAGCTGCTCGGCCATGCGCTTGGTGAGCGTGGTGATGAGCACGCGTTCGTTGACCTTCACGCGCTCGCGGATCTCCTGCAGAACGTCGTCGACCTGCGTCGCCGCCGGCCGCACCTCGACCTCGGGGTCGACGAGGCCGGTCGGCCGCACCACCTGCTCGACCACCTGGCCGGCGTGCTGCTGCTCGTAGGCGGCCGGCGTGGCCGACACGAACACGGCCTGGCGCATGCGGCGCTCGAACTCCTCGAACTTGAGCGGCCGGTTGTCCAGCGCGCTGGGCAGCCGGAAGCCGTATTCCACCAGCGTGGTCTTGCGCGCGCGGTCGCCGTTGAACATGCCACCGAGCTGGCCGATCAGCACGTGGCTCTCGTCCAGGAACATCAGCGCATCGCTGGGCAGGTAGTCGACCAGCGTCGACGGCGGCTCACCCGGTTTCGCGCCCGACAGGTGGCGCGTGTAGTTCTCGATGCCCTTGCAGTGGCCCACCTCCTGCAGCATCTCGAGATCGAAGCGCGTGCGCTGCTCCAGGCGCTGCGCCTCCACCAGCTTGCCGGCCTTGACGAACTCGTCGAGGCGTTCGCGCAGTTCGTCCTTGATGGTGGCGATGGCGTTCACCACCTGCTCGCGCGGCGTCACGTAGTGGCTGCTCGGGTAGACGACGAAGCGCGGCACCTTCTGGCGCACGCGGCCGGTCAGCGGGTCCAGCAGCGACAGCGACTCGATCTCGTCGTCGAACAGCTCGATGCGGATCGCCAGCTCGCTGTGCTCGGCCGGGAAGACGTCGATCGTGTCGCCGCGCACACGGAACGTGCCGCGGCCGAAGTCGATTTCGTTGCGCGTGTACTGCATCGCGATCAGGCGGCCGATGACGTCGCGCTGGCCGAGCTTGTCGCCCACGCGCACGATGAGCCGCATCTGCGTGTAGTCCTCCGGCTTGCCGATGCCGTAGATGGCGCTCACGGTGGCGACGATCACCACGTCGCGCCGCTCGAGGATGCTCTTCGTGGCACTCAGCCGCATCTGCTCGATGTGCTCGTTGATCGCGCTGTCCTTCTCGATGAAGAGGTCGCGCTGCGGCACGTAGGCCTCGGGCTGGTAGTAGTCGTAGTAGCTGACGAAGTACTCGACCGCGTTCTTCGGAAAGAAGTCCCGGAACTCGCTGTACAGCTGCGCGGCGAGCGTCTTGTTGGGCGCGAAGACGATCGCCGGCCGGCCCAGGCGCGCGATCACGTTGGCCATCGTGAAGGTCTTGCCCGAGCCCGTGACGCCGAGCAGCGTCTGGTAGGACAGGCCGTCCCGGATGCCTTCGACGAGCTGCGCGATCGCGGTCGGCTGGTCACCCGCCGGCGCGAACTGCTGGAACAGCTGGAACGGCGAGTCGGGGAACGACACGAACTCGCCCGTGGCGGTGTCGGCGGCGACTTCGGCAACGTCGGTCATCAGGGGGAACCCTCGGTCGGGAACGTAGAATCGCGCAGCGTAACCCAGCGCCATCGGGGGCGCCCGCCCCCTCCTGCCACCGTGCCTTCAGGAAGTTCCATGCCCGCCTCCCTCTTCGCCGATGTCCAGCTTGCTCCGCGCGACCCCATCCTGGGCCTGAACGAGCAGTTCGCGGCCGACACCAACCCCGCGAAGGTGAACCTCGGCGTCGGCGTCTACTTCAACGACGAAGGCAAGCTGCCCGTGCTGGCCTGCGTGGCCGAAGCCGAGCGCCAGCTGCTCGCCGCCCCGAAGGCCAAGGGCTACCTGCCCATCGACGGCATTGCCGCCTACGACAAGGCCGTGCAGGGCCTCGTCTTCGGCGCCGACAGCGAAGCCGTCAAGGCCGGCCGCATCTCCACCGTGCAGGCGCTGGGCGGCACCGGCGGGCTGAAGCTGGGCGCCGACTTCCTGAAGCGCCTGCAACCGAAGGCCGGCGTGCTGATCAGCGACCCGAGCTGGGAGAACCACCGCGCGCTGTTCACGAACGCCGGCTTCGAGGTCGGCGTCTACCCGTACTACGACGCGGCCACCCGCGGCATCCGCTTCGACGCCATGCTGGCGGCGCTGAACGCCGCGCCCGCCGGCACCGTCGTCGTGCTGCACGCCTGCTGCCACAACCCGACCGGCTGCGACCTGACGCGCGAGCAGTGGGCGCAGGTCGTGGCCGCCTGCCAGGCACGCGGGCTGGTGCCGTTCCTCGACATGGCCTACCAGGGCTTCGGCGACGGCATCGCCGAAGACGGCGCCGTCATCGGCCAGTTCATGGCCAGCGGCATCCTCTTCTTCGTGTCGACCTCGTTCTCGAAGAGCTTCTCGCTCTACGGCGAGCGCGTCGGGGCCCTGAGCGTCGTCTGCACCGACAAGGACGAGTGCTCGCGCGTGCTGTCGCAGTTGAAGATCGTCATCCGCACGAACTACTCGAACCCGCCGACCTTCGGCGCCCAGGTGGTGGCCACCGTGCTGACGACGCCGGCGCTGCGCGCGCAATGGGAAGGCGAACTCGCCGCGATGCGCGAGCGCATCCGCGCCACGCGCGACCAGCTCATCACGAAGCTGCAGGCCGCGGGCGTGAAGGGCGACCTGTCCTACATTGCGCGCCAGAAGGGCATGTTCAGCTACTCCGGCCTGTCGGTCGAACAGATGCAGCGTCTGCGCAGCGAGTTCGGCGTCTACGGCCTGGACTCGGGCCGCATCTGCGTGGCGGCCATCAACAGCCGCAACATCGACGCCGTCGTCTCCGCGATCGCGAAGGTGATGTAGGGCCGCCGGCGCTGTCACGCAGGCGACAGGGGCGCGGATTTCGCGCCCCTTTTTCGTTTCTGGGTCCGGTTCCGTACGTGTTTTCGCGCTTTGGCGTCAGCCTGGATACAGGCACGATCGTTCGAAGGAGCGCATAATTGTTGCGCTGCACCAAAAGTGCGGCCCGCGCCCGAACCGGAGACACCACGATGCTGTACCAGCTCTACGAAACCCAGCGCGCCCTGATGGCGCCCTTCTCCGAGTTCGCCAGCGCCTCGGCCAAGCTGTACAACCACCCGCTGTCGCCGTTCGCGCATGCGCCGATGGCGCAGCGCGTGTCGGCCGGCTTCGACCTGCTGCACCGGCTGGCGAAGGAATACGAGAAGCCGGAATTCGGCATCACCAGCGCCACCGTCAACGGCGTGACCGTCGCCGTGCAGGAGCAGGTGGCGCTGACCAAGCCGTTCTGCCGCCTGCTGCGCTTCAAGCGCTTCAGCGACAACAGCCAGGCGCTGGACACCATGAAGACGCAGCCCACCGTGCTGGTCGTGGCGCCCCTGTCGGGCCACCACAGCACGCTGCTGCGCGACACCGTGAAGTCGCTGCTGCACGACCACAAGGTCTTCATCACCGACTGGACCGACGCCCGCATGGTGCCGCTGTCCGAAGGCCCATTCCGGCTCGACGACTACGTCGCCTACGTGCAGGACTTCATCCGCCACATCGGCCCCAACGTGCACGTGATCTCGGTCTGCCAGCCCACCGTGCCGGTGCTCGCCGCCGTCTCGCTGCAGTCGACGCTGAAGGACGTGGTGCCGCGCACGCTGACGATGATGGGCGGCCCGATCGACGCCCGCAAGAGCCCCACCGCCGTCAACAACCTGGCGATGAACAAGAGCTACAACTGGTTCGAGACGAACGTAATCTACCGCGTGCCGCCGAACTTCCCGGGCGCCGGGCGCGCGGTCTACCCCGGCTTCCTGCAGCACACCGGCTTCGTGGCGATGAACCCGGACCGCCACCTCACCAGCCACTACGACTACTTCCGCGACCTCATCAAGGGCGACGACGACAACGCCGAAGCGCACCGCCAGTTCTACGACGAGTACAACGCCGTGCTGGACATGCCCGCCGAGTACTACCTGGACACCATCAGAACCGTCTTCCAGGACTTCGCGCTCGTCAACGGCACCTGGGAAGTGAACGGCAGGCTCGTCAGGCCGCAGGACATCACGAAGAGCGCGCTGCTGACGATCGAAGGCGAACTCGACGACATCTCCGGCGCCGGCCAGACGCGCGCCGCGCACGACCTCTGCTCGGGCATCCCGAGGGCACGCCAGTTCCACTACGACGTCGAAGGCGCAGGCCACTACGGCATCTTCTCGGGCCGCCGCTGGCGCGAGAAGGTGTACCCGGAAGTGAAGGACTTCATCGCCCGCTTCGACAAGGCCGCCGAAGCGGCGGCGGCGAAGGCGCCGACGACGGCGGCGGCGAAGCGGCGCCGCTGAAGGGCGATCACGCGCCACCGATAATCGGCGCGTGACCTCCCGCCCTCCGAGCCTCGCCGACCGGATCGACGCCGCACTGCCGCAGACGCAGTGCACGCGCTGCGGCTACCCCGACTGCCGCGCCTACGCCGACGCGATCGCGGCCGACGCGGCCGACATCAACCGCTGCCCGCCGGGCGGCGCCACCGGCATCGTGAGGCTGGCCGACATCACCGGCCGCACCGCCACGCCGCTGGACCCCGCGCGCGGCCATGAAGGCCCGCGCGCGCTGGCCGTCATCGACGAGGCCTGGTGCATCGGCTGCACGCTGTGCATCAAGGCCTGCCCGGTCGACTGCATCGTCGGTGCCAGCAAGGTGATGCACACGGTGATCGATGCCCAGTGCACCGGCTGCGAACTCTGCGTGCCGGCCTGTCCGGTGGACTGCATCGCGATGCTGCCGGTCACGGGCGAGCGCACCGGCTGGGAGGCCTGGAGCCCCGCGCTCGCCGACGAAGCCCGCGAGCGCTACGCGTTCCGCCAGATGCGCGTCGAACGCGACAAGCGCGAGAACGACGAACGCCTGGCCGTGAAGGCGCAGGCCAAGCTGGCCGACCTCGAGAACCAGACCCGCCTGACCGACCCCGAGGCCATCGAACGCAAGCGCGCCGTCATCGAGGCGGCGCTGGCGCGCGCGCGCGATCGCGCCCCGAAACCCTGAGCGCCCCGCCGCCCCAAGACGATGAATGCGAGCGACATCGAAGGCTTCTTCGCGACGTTGAAGGCGGCCAACCCGCACCCGCAGACCGAGCTGGCCTACGCCAGCGTGTTCGAACTGCTGGCCGCGGTGCTGCTGTCGGCGCAGGCCACCGACGTCGGCGTCAACAAGGCGACGCGGCGGCTCTTCGCGCTGGCGCCGACGCCGCGCAAGATGCTCGACCTCGGGCTGGACCGGGTCACCGAACTGATCCGCACCATCGGTCTGTACCGCACAAAGGCGAAGCACCTGATGGAGACCTGCCGCATCCTCGTCGAGCAGCACGGCGGCGAGGTGCCGCGCACGCGCGAAGCGCTCGAGGCGCTGCCCGGCGTGGGGCGCAAGACGGCGAACGTGGTCCTCAACGTCGCCTTCGGCGAACCGACGATGGCGGTGGACACGCACATCTTCCGCGTCGCCAACCTCACCGGCCTCGCGTCCGGCAAGAACCCGCTCGCGGTCGAACTGAAGTTGCTGCAGCGCGTGCCGCCGGCCTACCTCGAGCACGCGCACCACTGGCTCATCCTGCACGGCCGCTACGTGTGCCGGGCGCGCGCACCGGCCTGCAGGCAGTGTGCGGTTCGCCGCTATTGCGACCACGGGCGCACGCTGGCCCCGCACCTACAATGAGCGCAGAGGGATGGGCGCCGAGATGGGCACGTTGCAGGATCTGGCCGAACGCATCGACCGCCTCGTGCTCCGGCACGAGGAACTGAAGCGCGCCAACGCGCTGCTCGAGCAGCAACTCGCCGCCGTCACCGCCGAGCGCGACGGCCTGCGCTCGCGGCTCGCCGCCGCCCGCGGGCGCATCGACACCCTGCTCAACCGCCTGCCGGCCGACGCAAAGGACGCCAAGCCTTGAAACAGGTCGAAGTCACCATCATGGGCCAGGGCTACATCCTCGGGTGCCCCGAGGGCGGCGAGGCCCTGCTCGCCAACGCCGTGGCCCAGGTCGACCGCGAGATGAGCGCCATCCGCGACGGCGGCCGCGTGAAGGCGCGCGAGCGCATCGCCGTGCTGGCGGCGCTGAACCTGGCCTACCTGCTGGCCGAACGCGGCCCGGTGCGCGAGCCCGCAGGCGACGGCAGCGTCGACGTCGACGCGCTGCTCCGACGCGTCGACGCCGCGCTCGACGACGGCCACCTGCTGTGATTTCCGGCCGCCCCGCGCGGCCTTCCTGCAGGCATAGAATGGACTCGTCCGCCGTGTTCGCGTGAGTCTTATATTTCCTTGAACCGATGGTCTGAGACCAAGGGCTTGGAACATCACCTGGCTGGTGTGAGCGTCTCGCGTCAGATGAACCCGAAGCCAGGTTGACCTCGCCCACCTGAACTTCCCCCCTGGGTTCAGGAATGCGGCTCACGGTTCGCGGCGGACACCCTCCCATCCCCATGGCGCAACACTGGCTGATGAAGAGCGAGCCCGACGAGGTCTCGATCGACGACCTCGCGGCGGCTCCCCGGCAGACGGTGCCCTGGACCGGCGTGCGCAACTACCAGGCGCGCAATTTCATGCGTGACCAGATGCGGCCCGGCGACGACGTGCTCTTCTATCACTCGTCGTGCCCCGAACCCGGCATCGCCGGCATCGCGAAGGTGGCCGGCGGCGTCGCCCCCGACGAGACGCAGTTCGACCCGACGAGCCCCTACTTCGACCCCAAGTCGACGCGCGACAAGCCGCGCTGGCTGCAGATCGACGTCACCCTCGCGCGCAAGACACGCCTGCTGCCGCTGAAGGAGATGCGGGCCGCACCGTCGCTTGCGACGATGCGCGTGCTGCAGCCCGGCAACCGGCTGTCGATCACGCCGGTGACCGGTGCCGAGTGGCAGGCCGTGCTGGCCCTGCTGGGCCGCTGAAGGTGCCGTTCGACCTGAGCCCGGCGCTCGTCGCCGAACTGCTGCTGCTGGGCACCGTGACCGGCTTCCTCGCCGGCCTGCTGGGGGTGGGCGGCGGCATGATGATGGTGCCCTTCCTGACGCTGATCCTGTCGAACCGCGGCGTCGCCAGCGGCATGGCGGTGAAGATGGCGATCGCGACCTCGATGGCGACCATCCTCTTCACGTCGCTGTCGAGCGTGCGCGCGCACCACCGGCTGGGCGCCGTGCGCTGGGACCTGCTGCGCGGGCTGGCGCCGGGCATCGTGCTCGGCGGGCTCGCCGCCGGCGCGGGCATCTTCGCGCTCGTCAAGGGCCAGGGCCTGGCGCTGTTCTTCGCCGTCTTCATCGGCTACTCGGCGCTGCAAATGCTGCTGGACAAGAAGCCCAAGCCGGGCCGCCAGATGCCGGGTCCGCTCGGCCAGACCGCGGTCGGCTCGGGCATCGGCCTGCTGTCGGGGCTGGTCGGCGCGGGCGGCGCCTTCATGTCGGTGCCGTTCATGACCTGGTGCAACGTGCCGATTCGGCAGGCCGTGGGCACCAGCGCCGCGCTCGGTTTCCCGATCGCGCTGGCCAACACCGCCGGCTACGCCGTTGCCGGCGCGTCACTGCCACCCGCGCTGCCCGGCGCCTTCGGCTACCTGTACCTGCCGGCGCTGGCGATCATCGCCGTGGCCAGCGTGACGCTGGCGCCGGTCGGCGCGCGCACCGCGCACCGCACCGACGTGAAGAAGCTCAAGCGCCTGTTCGCGATCCTGCTGTTCGGCCTCGCGGCGTACATGCTCTACCGCGCGTTCGTCTGAACGCCGCCGGCACGCGCCGCGTCAGGTTTCGAAGCGGATCGATGCCAGCGTGACGACGTTGCCGCCGCGGCGCTGCGCCTCGGCGAGCGCTGCGTCGCACGCGGCGAGCAGATCGTCCTGCGAGCGCGCCGTGTGCGGGAAGCTGGCGACGCCCATCGACACCGTGAAGCCGAGTTCCTGGCCGTCCTGCACGACGATCTGCGTGGCGCACTGGCGGCGCAGCCCTTCCATGCGCGAATGGGCGGTGGCCAGGCCGACGCCGGA
Organism: Pseudomonadota bacterium; assembly: GCA_963204815.1. GTDB lineage: Bacteria > Pseudomonadota > Gammaproteobacteria > Burkholderiales > Burkholderiaceae_C > Rubrivivax. The sequence continues at coordinate 44,495 of CAUJHQ010000100.1, forward strand.
CAGCAGCACCGCGAAGCGGCGCCCGTCGATGCGGCACGAGGCGTCCATCGCGCGCGTGCCGCTGCGCAGCAGGCGGCCCAGCGCCTCGAGCACGCGGGCCTCGGCCTCGGCGCCGAGCGCGAGCACGCGTTCGCTCGGCGGGTCGATCTCGATGAAGACGGCGGCGAACTCGCGCTGCTCGCGGGTGGACAGGTCCACCTCGCGGCGCAACTGGTCGTCGAAGTGGGCGCGCGTGTAGAGGCCGCTGGCGGGATCGCGCGGGCCCTGGTCGGACAGCTCCTTGCGCAGTTGCTCGTTGGCGCGCTGCTGCTGTTCGATCTGCGCCAGCGCCAGGCGCAGCTGCGTGTCGCGCAGGCGCTGCGGGGTCTGGTCGCTCCACACGCTGGCCAGCAGCCGCGCGCCGCCCGGCTCGGGTGCGAAGGCCAGGCGCAGCACGCTGAAATCGTGGCGCTGGCCGCCGATCTCGAGGCGGTGCTCGCTGAGCACGGGCTCGCCTTGCTGGATTGCCTTCTGGTCGGCCAGCCGCAGCATCGCGGCGAGGTCGGCCTCGAACAGTTCGCCGTCGGTGTGGCCGACGATGTCGGCCTCCGGGCGCCGCAGCGCCAGCGCCATCGCCGGGTTCACGTGCACGTAGCGGCCGCTCTTCGCGTCCTTCAGCGCCAGCAGGTCGCCGTGGCGCGCCAGCACCGCCGGCAGCAATGGCCCCAGCAGGCCCTCCAGCGGCGGGGCGATCGGATCGGCGGCGGGCGACGTTGTCATGGCGAGCGGTGTCCTCGTGCTCGGCGAGCCGGGTGTCGCAGCCCCCGCCGAGCGACTATCTTGGTGGTCCCAACGGGGCAGATCAAGCAAGCGTTCGCCCACTGCCCCTAACTTGAACCTCCATCGTATCGGCTGGGCGATGGTCGACCGCGGTGCAAAAGAGCGGCAAATGCACCACAGACTGCACCAGTCCCGCGCTTGCGCGCCCGCAAGCCGGGGCTGCGGCGGGCATGGAAGCTGCTTCGGGCACTTGCGGGTGCGATGGCGCGCCCCGGGCCTGGCAGCACCGCCTGCCGGCCCTTCGTGCACAGCGACGTGCGCAACACGGCTTCCCGGCCGTCCCACCGCCTGCGGTGGCGGGCGGGTTCCTGACACGTCAGCACGAAGGGTGATGTCCCATGAAGAAGTCCAGGCTGGTCCTCGTCGGCAACGGCATGGCGGGTGTTCGCACGCTCGAAGAACTGCTGAAGATCGCGCCCGACCTGCACGAGATCACGGTGTTCGGCGCCGAGCCGCACCCCAACTACAACCGCATCCTGCTGTCGCCGGTGCTGGCCGGCGAGCAGACGCTCGAGCAGATCGTGCTCAACCCGCTCGACTGGTACCGCGAGCACGGCATCACGTTGCACCTGGGCAAGGCCGTGTCCGCCGTCGACCGCACGCGGCGCATCGTGCGCGCCGCCGACGGCACCGAGGCCGGCTACGACCGCCTGCTGCTCGCCACCGGCTCGACGCCGTTCATCCTGCCGGTGCCGGGCAAGGACCTCGACGGCGTCATCGGCTACCGCGACATCGCCGACACGCAGGCCATGATCGATGCCGCCACGACGCACCGCCATGCCGTCGTCATCGGCGGCGGCCTGCTCGGGCTGGAGGCGGCGAACGGGCTGCGCGCCCGCGGCATGGAGGTCACCGTGCTGCACCTGATGCCCTGGCTGATGGAGCGCCAGCTCGACGAGACCGCCGCCCGGCTGCTACAGCAGTCGCTCGAAGCGCGCGGCCTGCGCTTCGAGCTGCAGGCGCAGACCGAGGCGCTGATCGGCGAAGGCCGCGTGCGCGCGGTGCGCCTGAAGGACGGCCGCGAGCTGCCGGCCGACCTCGTCGTCATGGCCGCCGGCATCCGGCCGAACACCGCGCTGGCCGAGCGGATCGGCCTGCATTGCCAGAGGGGCATCGCCGTCACCGACACGCTGCAGACCGTGACCGACCCGCGCATCTACGCCGTCGGCGAGTGCGCCGCGCACCGCGGCGTGGCCTACGGCCTGGTGGCGCCGCTGTTCGAGCAGGCGAAGGTCTGCGCCACCCACCTGGCGCAGTTCGGCATCGGCCGCTACACCGGCAGCCAGACGAGCACGAAGCTGAAGGTCACCGGCGTCGACCTCTTCTCGGCCGGCAACTTCGGTGGCGGCCCCGGCACAGAAGAGATCGTCCTGTCCGACCCCTTCGGCGGCGTCTACAAGAAGCTGGTGCTGCAGGGCGACAGGCTGGTCGGCGCCTGCCTGTACGGCGACACCGTCGACGGCAGCTGGTACTTCAAGCTGCTGCGCGAAGGCCGCAGCGTGAGCGACCTGCGCGACAAGCTGATGTTCGGCGAATCGAACCTCGGCGACACCGGCCACCAGGGCCACAACAAGGCGGCGGCGATGGCCGACGCCGACGAGGTCTGCGGCTGCAACGGCGTCACCAAGGGCCCGATCTGCAAGGCGATCAAGGACCAGGGACTGTTCACGCTCGATGACGTGCGCAAGCACACCAAGGCCAGCGCGAGCTGCGGCTCCTGCACCGGGCTCGTCGAGCAGATCCTGATGTTCACCGCCGGCGGCGACTACAGCACGGCGCCGAAGAAGAAGGCCGTCTGCGGCTGCGCCGACGCCAGCCACGCCGACGTGCGCGCCGCGATCCGCGAGCGCCACCTGCTGACCATCGCCGACACCTTCGCGGCGCTGGAGTGGCGCACGCCGGACGGCTGCGCCACGTGCCGCCCGGCCGTCAACTACTACCTGCTCAGCACCTGGCCGAAGGAGGCGCAGGACGACCCGCAGAGCCGCTACATCAACGAGCGCAGCCACGCCAACATCCAGAAGGACGGCACCTACAGCGTGATCCCGCGCATGTGGGGCGGCGAGACCACCGCCGACGAGCTGCGGCGCATCGCGGCCGCGGTCGACAAGTACAAGATCCCGACCGTCAAGGTGACCGGCGGCCAGCGCATCGACCTGCTGGGCGTGAAGAAGGAAGACCTGCCCGGCGTGTGGCGGGACATCGGCATGCCCAGCGGCCACGCCTACGCGAAGGCGCTGCGCACCGTGAAGACCTGCGTCGGCAGCGAGTGGTGCCGCTTCGGCACGCAGGACAGCACGCAGATGGGCAAGGACCTCGAACGCGC
>CAUJHQ010000101.1 GCA_963204815.1 Pseudomonadota bacterium
CCAGTGGTAGTCGGGGAGTTCCATCAGCAGCGGCTGGATGCTGTCGCGGGCGCCGGCCCATTTCGCGACGAAGCCGACGGCGATCGCGCTCGCGACCCCGGCGATGTACAGCGCGAACAGCACGATGCCCTGAAGGTTGAAGACGCCGGCGACGGTGCGGGCCGGGATGAACGCCGCGATGATCAGCGCGTACACCGGGATCCGGGCGGAGCACGTCATCAGCGGCGCGATCATGATCGTCACCAGCCGGTCGCGCGGGTCGGAGATCGTGCGCGTGGCCATGATGCCGGGGATGGCGCACGCGAAGCTCGACAGCAACGGGATGAACGATCGCCCCGACAGGCCCACGCCGCCCATCAGCCGGTCGAGCAGGAAGGCGGCGCGCGGCAGGTAGCCCGACTCCTCCAGCGCGAGGATGAAGAAGAACAGGATCACGATCTGCGGCAGGAACACCAGCACGCCGCCGGCGCCGGCGACGACGCCGTCCACCAGCAGACTGCGCAGCCCGCCCTCCGGCAGCACGCCGCCCACCCACTGGCCGACCGCCGCGGTGCCGGCCTCGATCCAGCCCATCGGCGCCTCGGCCCAGGCGAACACGGCCTGGAAGACGAGGAACAGCACCACCGCCAGGATCAGCGGCCCCAGCAGCGGGTGCAGCACGACGCGGTCGATGCGGTCGCTGGCGGTGTGCGGCATCGCCGCGTCCAGGCCCAGCCGCTCGAGCATGCCCTGCACGGTGCGGTGGTCGCCTTCCTCGTGCAGCACCGCGGCCGGCGGCAGCGCGGCCTGCCACAGCGTGCGGTCTTCGAGCACGGCGCGCAGCGCGTCCTCGCCGCCCGCCTTGACGGCCACGGTCGGCACCACGCGCACGCCGAGCTCGCGCGCCAGCGCGTCGGCGTCGACCGCCAGGCCGCGGCGCCGCGCGAGGTCGACCATGTTCAGCGCCACCACCACCGGCAGCCCCAGTCGCTGCACCGCGAGCACCAGGCGCAGGTTGCGCCGCAGGTTGGTGGCGTCGACGACGCAGACCACGAGGTCGGGCCGCTTCTCGCCGCGCGCGCGTCCGTGCAGCACGTCGCAGGTGACGCGCTCGTCGGGCGAGCGCGGGTGCAGGCTGTAGGCGCCCGGCAGGTCCAGCACGCGCAGCGGCCGGCCGGCCTTCGTGCGCATCTGCCCTTCCTTGCGCTCGACCGTGACGCCGGCGTAGTTGGCCACCTTCTGGCGGCTGCCGGTCAGCAGGTTGAAGAGCGCCGTCTTGCCGCAGTTCGGGTTGCCCACCAGCGCGACCAGCGGGCCGCCGCGGTGGACATGGACGACGGCTTCGGTCACGGCAGGGCCTGCACCTGCACGCAGGCCGCCTCGGCGCGGCGCAGCGCGAAGGTCGACGTGCCGATGCGCACCACCAGGGGGTCGCCGCCGAGGCTGCGCGCGCGCACGCTGACACGCTCGCCGGGCAGGAAGCCGATCTCGGCCAGCCAGCGCCCCCAGTCGGGCTGGGCGGCCGGGGCCTGGACGCCGACGACACGACCTTCGGCCCCGGTCTGGGCCCGGTCCAGCGACTGGGCGGCGGGGGCAGGCTCGAATCCCATGACGGCAGCTATTAAATGAGAATTGTTTTCATTATGCGACCGATGGCCGGGCAGGTCCAGCGCGAGAATCCACCGCGCCCCCGCAGCCCGAAAGCGAGCCGCCCATGTTGATCAACTGCGTCGTCTACCGCGACGGCCTGAAGGTCGCCGACATCCACGTCGACGACATCAGCGACCACCTCGGGCGCGCCGACACCTTCGTCTGGGTGGCGCTGCGCGACGCCACCGACGACGAGCTCGCCGCGGTGCAGCGCGAGTTCGGCCTCCACGAGCTGGCAGTCGAGGACGCGCGCCACGGCCACCAGCGGCCGAAGATCGAGGAGTACGGCGACACCCTGTTCTGCGTCATGCACCTGGTGGAGCTGGGGCCGACCGATTCGCTGCGCATCGGCGAGGTGGCGGTGTTCGTCGGCCCGAACTACGTCGTCTCGGTGCGCAACCGCAGCACGCAGGGCTTCCTGGGCGTGCGCGAGCGCTGCGAGCGCGAGCCGCACCTGCTGCGCCAGGGCGCGGGATTCGTGCTGTACGCGCTGATGGACGCGGTGGTCGACCGCTACTTCCCCTTCGTCGACGCGCTCGAGGGCGAGCTCGACGCCATCGAGGAGCAGATCTTCGAGCCCGGCGCCGCGCGCGCCAACATCCAGCAGCTCTACGACGTGAAGCGGCGCCTGACCATGCTGCGCCACGCGGTGGTGCCGCTGATGGACGCCGCCGGCAAGCTGCACGGCGGCCGCGTGCCGCAGGTGTGCGCGGCCAGCGGCGAGTACTTCCGCGACGTCTACGACCACCTGCTGCGCATCAACGCCACGCTGGACGCGCTGCGCGAAACCATCGGCACCGCGATCCAGGTGAACCTGTCGATGGTGACGATCGAGGAGAGCGAGACCACCAAGCGCCTCGCGGCCTGGGCCGGCATCTTCGCGGTCGCGACCGCCTTCGTCGGCATCTGGGGCATGAACTTCGAGCACATGCCGGAACTGAAGTGGACCTTCGGCTACCCGCTGGCGCTGGGCGTCATCGTCTGCGTGTGTTCGCTCATGTATTGGCGCTTCAGGCGCTCCGGCTGGCTGTAGGACGGCGCGCGCTCAAGTCGCCCCGCGCAGCACCGAAAGCCAGTAGGTTCGCAAGCCTGGAGTTCCGATGCCGTACCGCCCCACCGCCCTGCTGCTCGCCGCCCTCGCGGCCGGCTGCGCCACGACCACCGAGCCCGAGGGCGCGCCGCGCAAGGAGACCGTGCTCGCGGTCACCGAGGGCGGCGAGCTGATCCGCTTCAACGCCGGCCAGCCGCAGCGAGTGATGTCGCGCCTGCCGCTGCACGGGCTGGCCGCCGGCGAGACGGTGCTGGGCATCGACTTCCGCGTCGCCCGCGGCGTGCTCTACGCGCTCGGCAGCAGCGGCCGGCTCTACACGCTGGACAGCGCCAGCGGCAAGGCCAGCGCGGTCGGCAGCGGCGCGCCGGTGGCGCTGTCGGGCCAGCGCTTCGGCGTCGACTTCAACCCGGTGGCCGACCGCGTGCGCGTGGTCAGCGACAGCGGCCAGAACCTGCGCCTGCACCCCGACACCGGCGCCGTCGCCGCCACCGACCCCGCGCTCGCGTACGCCGACGGCGATGCCGGCAAGGCACGCCCGCCGCGCGTCGCCGGCGCCGGCTACACGTACAACAAGACCGACGACAAGCTCACCACCAACTACGCCATCGACCTCGAAGCCGCCACGCTGGTGACGCAGGGCACGAAGGAAGGCGTGGCGCCGGCGGTGTCGCCGAACACCGGGCGGCTGTACACGGTGGGCGCACTCGGCACCGGGCCGCTGGAGGACGCCTCGTTCGACATCTCGGATGTCGCCAACACGGCGATGGCCGCACTGCGCCGCGACGGCCGCACGCGGCTGTACCTGGTGGACCTGGCGAGCGGCCGGGCCAGCGCGCTGGGCACGGTGGCCGACGGCCGGCCGCTGCGCGGCATCGCGATCGAGCCCTAGACCCGCGCCTCACCCGGCGCGAGGGTGCGGCGCGCTCAGGCCGCGAGGCGGGCGCGGCCGATGCCGGTCTCGGCCATCAGCGCTTCGATGTCGAGCAGCTGCAGCAGCTGTTCGCGGCCGCCGGATTCGTGGCGCGCCACGGCCGACAGGTGGGTGCCGCGCGCGCTGCCGTTGAAGGCCGGTGCCGGGCGCAGCTGGTCGTCGTGGAACGTGACCACGTCGGAGACGGCGTCGACCACCGCGCCGACGGTGCCGCCGCCGAGGTCGAGGATCACGGTGACGGTGGCGGCGTCGAAGCGCGCTTCCAGGCCGAGCCGGTCGCGCAGGTCGACCACCGGCACGATGGTGCCGCGCAGGTGCAGCACGCCGCGCACGCCGGCCGGCGCACCGGCCACCCGCGTCAGCGGTTCGTAGCCCCGGATCTCCTGCACGCAGTGGATGTCGATCCCGTAGGCCTCGTCGCCCAGGCGCAGCGTCAGGCACTCGCGCGGCATGCCGGCCGCACGGCGGACGGCGGCGATTTCGAGGGAAGGCGTGGCGGACATGGGGCTTTCTCGGAGTCGATGAGGTGCGCGCACTGTAACCCTCAAATGATTGAATCGATAATCAATACTTCACAAATGATTCAATCGTCATAATTGCAGTTTCACTGGATGGGCGCGGCACCCGTCTCGCGGCCCCCGATGGCGGCCTGCAACGGGCTCGGCTATCGTGCAGCGCCGCCGCGGACCCTTGGCAGCCGGGCGGGCCCCATGAGCAACGTCGCAGTACTATCAAATAGAAGTCACTTCTGGGTGTTCAGCGCAGGCGCGCTGGCCGTCACCGCCGGCGTGCTGCTGCACCTGCCGATGTTCTGGATGGGCCGGGGCAACGGCTTTCGCCTCGTCGGCATGGAGATGGACGCCGAGATGTGGTGGGGCATGGCGCTGATCTGCGCCGGCATCGCCGCCGCGGCCTGGGGCCTGCTGCCGCGCCGGCTGGCCGGGCCGGCCCACGCCGCCACCGTGACCGCACCGGAAGACGCGCCGCTCGGCCCCGCGCACTGGCGCCTGATGGCGGTGCTGACGCTGGCGCTGGTCATCGACGTCATGAAGCCGGCCAGCCTGGGATTCGTGGTGCCCGGCATGCGCGACGAGTACGGGCTGTCGCGCGAGATGGCGGCCTGGCTGCCGTTCGCGGCGCTCTGCGGCACCGTCACCGGCTCGGTGGTCTGGGGTGCGCTGGCCGACCTCTTCGGTCGCCGCGCGACGATCCTGCTGTCGGCGGTGATGTTCGTCGGCACCTCGATCTGCGGCGCCATGCCCGACTTCGGCTGGAACGTCGGCATGTGCTTCCTGATGGGTGCGGCCGCCGGCGGCATGCTGCCGGTGACGTATGCGCTGCTCGCCGAGACCATGCCCTCGCGCCACCGCGGCTGGGTGCTGGTGCTGGTGGGGGGCCTCGGCTCGGTGGGCGGCTACCTGGCGGCGAGCGGCTTCTCGGCCTGGCTGGAGCCGATCCTCAGCTGGCGGGTGCTCTGGCTGCTGAACCTGCCGACAGGGCTGCTGCTCGTCTTGCTGAACGCGCTGATCCCCGAATCGCCGAAGTTCCTGCTCGCGCTGGGCCGCACGCGCGAGGCCCACGAGACGCTGAAAGGCTTCGGCTGCACCGTCGTCGACGAGGGCCTGGCCGCGCCGCCGGCCGACGCCAGCGGCGCCTTCGGGCCGGGCCGGCCGCGCCGCCTGGCCGGCACGACGTGGGCGCTCAGCATCGCGGCGCTTGGCTGGGGGCTCGTCAACTTCGGCCTGCTGCTGTGGATGCCGGCGCACCTGGTGGCGCGCGGCTTCAGCATGGCGCTGTCGAGCGAACTGCTCGCCGCCTCGGCGCTGATCGCGCTGCCGACGGTGTTCGCCGCCGCGCTGCTCTACGGGCGCTGGAGCAGCAAGGGCGCGCTGCTGCTGTCCCTGCTGCTCACGGCCGCCGGCCTGGCCGGCGTGATCCACCTCGAATGGGTCGGCGCGGGGGGCCTGAGCCCGGTGTGGAGCATTGCGCTCCTGATCGTCGGCAGCAACGGCGTCATCGCGATGCTGCTGCCCTACGCGGCCGAGAGCTACCCGCTGCGCATCCGCGGCCGCGCCACCGGCTGGGTGGCCGCCTGCACGAAGGGCGGCGGCCTGGCGGCGCAGGCGCTCGGCCTGCTCGGCTGGGTGCCGGCCATGGCCGTGGTGTCCTGGGCCATCCTCGTGCCCGTGCTCGCCGCGCTGGTGCTGGTGGCGCTGTTCTGCGCCGAGACGCGTGGGCGCGACCTGCGCGTGCTGGAGGCGGCACCCTCGCCGTGAACCGGCGCAGCCGCGCCCGCGCTCAGACCTTGATCGGCAAGACCCGGTCGAGCGCCGCGAGGTCCTTGCAGAAGAAGCGGTCGTCCAGGTAGGGCGCCTCGTACTCGCGCACGTCGTAGTGGATCCACGAGGGCGCGATGTCCGACGGCTCCAGCGACTTGCGGTTCTTCGCCGCCCAGCCGATCTGCGCGTTCGACAACTCGACGATGCGGCCGCGGATGGCGTCGCAGTTGTCGCGGTCGTCGCGGTTCGTCTCGCCGGGCTTGGGGATCGGCTCGAAGTCGACCGCCTTGCCCATGTGGTTGGTCGTCGTGCGCTTCTGCTTCTGGTTGTCGACGCCGCAGCGGTAGCCCGACGAGAACTGGAACTTGAACTCGTCGCGCAGGTAGAAGAAGACCGCCCGCGAAGCCCACAGGATCAGGCGGTGGACGCCCGGGTACTCGTAGTGATGGTGCCGCTCCTGGCCTTCGCCACCGGGCACGTACACGCCCTTCAGCACGCCGCGGCCGAAACCGCCGCAGGTTCCGCACGGGCACCGGAGCTTGCCGCCGAAATCGATCGGGTAGCGCTTGGCGAATTCGTCGATGGCCAGGAAGGTGGCGCGGTCGACGACGCCGCTCGGGCTTGCGAGGCCCATGTAGTCCTTCTGGAACTTCGTCACCTGCAGCTCGGTGCCGGCGCCGAAGTCGCCGTCGATCAGCGTGCCGCGGAAACCGGCCAGCCGCAGCTGCAGTTCCTGGACGTCGTCACCCTTCAGGCCCTTCTGCAGGACCCGCTCGCCGTAGATCTCCGCCATGCCGCCGCTCCAGATGCTGTGGATGAGCGGCGCACGCTAGGGCCGGGGCCGCCGCCGGTCAAGGCGCGGCGGCCCACGACTTGGGGATGATCAGTTGGCGTTCAGCCAGCGCAGCCCCTTGCAGCCCGGCTGCCAGCGGCCCTGCACCAGGCACTTCGCGGCATCGGGGTCGCGCTTCAGCGCCCACAACGCGCGCGCCGTCACGGCGGTGTCGGGGAAGTCGGCGAAGAGGCCGTCGACCCCGAGTTCGTAGAACGCGAGGTACTCGTTCACCGGGTTGCCCTTGAAGTCGCTCGCCAGGCGGCGCTGCTCGTTGCGGAAGGTGAAGGGGTGCACCAGCAGCCCCGCCTTGTGCGCGTTCTCGACCACCGCGGTGGGTGGCAGCAGCTTGCGGTCGGCTTCGTTGACGAGGCCGTCGCCGTTGGCGTCGGCGCACTTGCCGGCCACCAGCGTGATGCAGGTGCTGCTGATGAGGTACGGCTTCCACGGCCCGATGCCATCGGCGTAGGTGCGTACCTCGGCCAGGCCGGCCGGCGTGACGAGGTCGCCGAAGGTGCCGGCACGGCCCGCCACCGCCCAGTCGTACGGGCGGTCGAACGGCGCCGCGTAGGTGATGCGGCCGTCCGGGCCCACGTCGTCGGCGTCGACCAGCTGCACCAGCCGCACCGACGTGCGCTGGCGCAGGTACTTCAGGTTCGCGGTTTCGAAGCTCTGGATGAACACCGGCGCATTGCGGTGGTTCCAGCCGTGGCGCGACAGCACCGCGAGCACGCGGTCCTCGAGCGCCAGGCCCAGCTGCTGGTGGTAGGTGGGGTGCTTGGTCTCGGGGTAGACGCCGATCGTGCGGCCTTCCTCGGCGCTCTTGCGGCGCGCCAGCTCGATCACCTCGTCGAAGGTGGGGATCGAGAAGCGGCCGTTGTAGCCCTGGTCGCGTTCGCCCACGGCCTGCACGGCGCGCAGCGTCCTGATCTCCGCCAGCGTGAAGTCGCTCGCGAAGAAGCCTTCCTCGGCGATGCCGTCGACGACGCGCGTGCGCCGGCGGTCGGCGAACTGCGGCAGGTCCTTCACGTTCGTCGTCGCGATCATGTTGGGCTCGTGGCGCGCGACGAGGTGGCCGTCCTTCGTGGCCACGAGGTCGGGCTCGATGAAGTCGGCGCCCAGCTCGATGGCCAGCGCGTACGACTCCAGCGTGTGCTCGGGCAGGTGCCCGGCGGCGCCGCGGTGGCCGATGACCAGCGGCCGCTGCTGCTGCGCCTGCGCGCCGTGGCGCGGGCCGTCGGCCTGCACCGGCGTGGCCGCCAGCAGCGCGATCGCGGCGCCGACGAGGGCGCCCTGCTTCCATGCGTGTCGCATCGTGTCTTCTCCTGAGGGTTGTTCGCGGTCTGACACCGCCGCGGCATGCTACGCCGCAGGCTTGTCAGCGGCGTGACACGCCAGGTGCCCGGCCGGCGCCGACCAGGCGTCGCGCAGTTCGCGCTTCAGCACCTTGCCGATCGCACTGCGCGGCAGCTCGGCCGTGAAGCGCAGGCCGGCCAGGCGCTGCGTCTTGCCCAGGCGCGCGTTGGCCCACTCGCGCAGTGCGTCGGGCGTGGCGTCGGCGACGGCCACCGGCACGACCCAGGCCACCGGCGTCTCGCCCCACTGTTCGCTGGGCACGCCGATCACCGCGCAGTCGGCCACCGCCGGGTGCTGGCGCAGCACCGCTTCGAGGTCGCTCGGGTAGAGGTTGAAGCCGCCGCTGATGACCATGTCCTTGCGGCGGTCCATCAGCACGAGAAAGCCGTCGTCGTCGAAGCGGCCCACGTCGCCGGTGCGCAGGAAGCGCCGGCCGTCGGCGTCGAACCACTCGGCCTCGCGCGTCTTCTCGGGCTGGCGGTGGTAGCCAGTCATCATGCCGGGCGAGCGGCCGACGACCTCGCCGACCGCGCCCTTCGGCAGTTCGCGGCCGTCTTCGTCGATGACGCGCAGGTCGTGCCCTTCCGCCGGCTGGCCCACCGTGTGCAGCTTGGTCGGGTGCAGGTGCGCGTGCAGGATGCAGGTGCCGCCACCTTCGGTGAGGCCGTAGTACTCGACCAGCGCGCCGGGCCAGCGCTTCAGCACGTCGGCCTTCAGCGGCGCGGCGAAGGGCGCGCTGGTGCTCGCCTTGAAGCGGAAGTTCGAGAGGTCGAAGCGGTCGAAGTCCGCATGCGCCATCAGCCGCTGGTACTGCACCGGCACCAGCATCGTGTGCGTGGCGCGATGCTGCTGCGCCAGTTCCAGGTAGCGCCGCGCGTCGAACTTCGGCATCAGCACGACGCAGCCGCCGTAGGCCAGCGTCGGAATCACCGACACCAGCGTCGTGTTGGAGTACAGCGGCGTGGCGATCAGTGTCACCGTGTCAGGCCCGTAGCCGCCGCCGGCGGCGCGGCGGATGTGCGCCCAGCGCATCGCGTGCGGTTGCACGATGCCTTTCGGCGTGCCGGTGGTGCCCGAGCTGTAGATCAGGTTGAAGGGCCAGGCGGGGTCGATCGCCACCGGCGACGGCGGGCCGGGCGCGAGCCACCGCTCGAAGTCGGCCGTGTCCAGCCGGGTCTGCGGTACGGCGGTGGCGGCCGGCACGGCGCCGTCGACGAAGAAGCGGCGCGCACCGCTGTCGGCCACCATCGCCGCCAGCTGCCCGGCGGTCGAACTCGGCGCCAGCGGCGCCACGGCGACGCCGGCGCGCAGCGCGCCGATGAACAGCGCCACGTAGTCCAGCCGCGTCCCCGCACACACCGCGACCACGTCCTGCGGCACGAGGCCGTCGCGCTGGCAGGCGGCGGCCACGCGGTCGCAGCGGGAATCGAGCTCGCGCCAGTTCCAGCGCTCGCCTTCGCACACCAGCGCCAGCGCGCCAGGCCGTTCGCGCGCATGGCGCGCCACCAGCCCCGGCAGGTCGAGGAAGGGCGCGCCGGTGTCGATCACGGTCCGTTCACTTAGCCAGCAAGCCCAGGCGCTCGATCAGCGCGCGGTCCTTCGCGAAGGTGGCCACGGCCCAGGCCTTGTACTCGTCGCCGCTGCGGTACCAGACGTCCTGGTTGAGCTGGTCCATCACCTTCGCGTGCTCGGCGTCGTCGATCGCCTTCTTGAACGCGTCGTGCAGCGTCTTCACGACCGCCGGGTCCATGCCCTTCGGGCCGACGAGGCCGTAGGGCGAGTTGCCGACGATGTCGAAGCCCAGGTCCTTCGCCGTCGGCACGGCAGGCCAGCGCTTGGTGCGCCGCTCGCCGAACGTGACAAGCAGCCGCATCTGGCCGCCGTCGACGAACTTGTCCCAGCCGCTGGCGTCGCTGCCGGCCATCACGTGGCCGCCGAGCAGCGCCTGCATCAGGTCGGCGTTGCCCTTGAACGGGATGTGGTTGAGCTGGATCTTCGCGATGTCGGACAGTTCCTCCAGCAGCAGGTGCGGGCTGGTGCCGGTGCCGGTGGAGCCGTAGTCGATCTTGCCCGGCTGCTTGCGCGCGGCCTCGACGTATTCCATGAAGGTCTTGTAGGGCGAGTCGGCGCGCACGACGAAGCCGAAGGTGTAGCCCGACACGCCGAGGATGAAGCTGAAGTCGTTGATCGGGTGCCAGGGCACCTTCTGCATGTGCGGCACGCGCAGCATGCCCATCGGGAACTGGGCGATCGTGTAGCCGTCGGGCCTGGCGGTGAGCGCCATCGTGCCGGGGCCGGTGGTGCCGCCGCCGCCGGGCGCGTTCTGCACCACGATCTGCTGGCCCAGGTGCTTCGCGGCGATCTCGGCGAGCGCGCGGTGGTGGCGGTCGGTGGAGCCGCCGGCCGGCCAGGGCACGATGAGCGTGATCGGCCGCGCCGGGAAGGCCTGGGCGCGCGCCGCCGGGAAGGCGGCGAGCGCGGCGGCACCGGCGGCGCCTTTGAGCAGCGCGCGGCGGCGCGGGGTCGGGGTGTCGGCGGCCATGGCGGTCTCCTGTTGCAGGGCGGAAGGAGGCCGATTGTGGAAAGCGCGGCGCGCCAGCGAAACGCGGTGGAACCCTGTCACCGGCGCGACGCCGGCACGGCGGGTCAGCCGCGTTGCGCCATCGCCTCGCCCATGCGGATGGCGCGGCCGGGCGCCCAGGCCGGGTTGAAGGCGAGCGGCCCCTTCGGGAACAGCAGCACGACGGTGGAGCCCAGCAGGAAGCGGCCCATCTCGGCGCCGCGCGCCAGCGTGATCTCGCGGTCGTCGTAGCGCCAGTCGCGCAGCGTGCCCGGCCGCGGCGGGTTCACCACGCCGTGCCACACGGTCGCCATGCTGCCGACGATGGTGGCGCCTACCAGCACCAGCACCCAGGGGCCGTGCTCGCCGTCGAACACGCAGACCACCCGCTCGTTGCGCGCGAACAGACCCGGCACGCCGCGCGCGGTGGTCGGGTTGACGGAGAACAGCGCGCCCGGCACGTGGATCATGCGGCGCAGCCGTCCGGCGCAGGGCATGTGGATGCGGTGGTAGTCCTTCGGGCTCAGGTAAAGCGTGGCGAAGTGGCCGCCGTGGAACTGCGCCGCCAGCGCGGCGTCGCCGCCCACCAGCGCGGTGGCGGTGTAGTCGTGGCCCTTGGCCTGAAAGATGCGCTCGCCGTCGATGGCGCCGAACTGGCTGATCGCGCCGTCCACCGGGCACAGCAGGTCGGCGCCGGCGAGCGGCCGCGCGCCGGGTTTCAACGCGCGCGTGAAGAAGTCGTTGAAGCTGGCGTAGGCGGCGGGGTCGGGGTTCGCGGCCTCGGCCATGTTCACGCCGTAGCGGCCGACGAACCAGCGGATCAGCGCCGTCGTCGCGGCGCCGGCCTGCGCGCGCGCGATGGTCCCCGCCAGCGCCGTGAGCGCCTGCTTGGGCAGCAGGTACTGCGGGAGGACGGCGAGGCGGTCGGACATGGCGGCCGCGATTCTAGGGGCGCTATCCTCGCCCTCCCCTGGCCTGCCCCCCGGACGCCGCATGAAGCTCGCCCCCGCCCTCGCCGCGCTGCTGATCGCCGGCAGCGCCTTCGCGCAGACCCGCGACGACGCTCTCTTCGCCGCCGCCACCGCCGAACAGCCGGCGCTGGTGAAGACGCTGGAGCGCCTGGTCAACATCGAGACCGGCACCGGCCACGCCGAAGGCCTGGCCGCGATGGCCGTCCTGCTGGAAGCCGAACTGAAGGCGGTGGGCGCCAGCGTCACGCGCCACAAGGCCGTGGGGCCGGTGGCGGGAGAGAACATCGTCGGCCGCATCGCCGGCCGCGGTGGCAAGCGGCTGCTGCTGATGGCGCACATGGACACCGTGTACGTGAAGGGCACGCTGGCGAAGGCGCCGTTCCGCGTCGAGGGCGACCGCGCCTACGGCCCCGGCATTGCCGACGACAAGGGCGGCATCGCCGTCATCCTGCACGCGCTGCGCCTGCTGAAGGCGCGCGGGCAGGACGGCTTCGGCGAGATCGTCGTGCTGTTCAACACCGACGAGGAACGCGGTTCGTTCGGCTCGCGAGATCTCATCACCGCGCTCGCGCGCGAGGCCGACTTCGTGCTGTCCTTCGAGCCGACCAGCGCCGGCCGGGAAGGGCTGACGCTGGGCACCTCGGGCATCGCCTACGTGACGGCGCTCGTCAAGGGCCGCGCCGCGCACGCCGGCGCCGCGCCCGAGCAGGGGCTGAACGCGCTGGTCGAGGCGAGCGACCTCGTGCTGCGCACGCAGGACATCGACGACAAGGCGCGCGGCCTGCGCTTCAACTGGACGGTGCTCAAGTCCGGCGGCGTGACCAACATCATCCCCGACGAGGCCACCGTCAGCGCCGACATGCGCTACGCGCGCAACGAGGACGTCGAGCCGGCGCTGCAGAAGCTGGAGGCGGCGGCGCAGAAGAAGCGCATCGCCGGCACCGAGGTGCAGATCCGCGTCGAGCGCGGCCGCCCGGCCTTCGATGCCGGCCCCGGCGGCAAGGCCCTCGTCGACAAGGCGGTCGCGATCTACAAGGAGACCGGCGCGACGCTCGGCGTGGTCGAGCGCACCGGCGGCGGCACCGATGCGGCCTACGCGGCGCTGTCCGGCAAGCCGGTGATCGAGAGCCTGGGCCTGCCGGGCTTCGGGTACCACAGCAACCAGGCCGAGTACGTCGACCTGGCGGCGATTCCGCGCCGGCTGTACCTGGCGCTGCGCATGATCGGCGAGCTCGGCCGCTGAACTAGCGGATCGCGGGCATCGAGCGCAGCGCCTTCACCGCGCCTTCGCCGATGCTGGCGCCGAAGCGCTTGGCCAGGCGTTCGGCCACGTTCTCGCGCGCCGTGTAGTCGATCACCTCCTCGGCCTTCACCACCTCGCGGGCGACGAAGTCGAGGTTGCCGAAGTGGTCGGCCAGGCCGTTCTTCACCGCTTCCTCGCCGTTCCAGAAGAGGCCCGAGAAGGTCTCGGGCGTTTCCTTCAGGCGGTCGCCGCGGCCGGCCTTGACGACGGCGATGAACTGGCGGTGGATCTGGTCGAGCATGGCCTTCGCGTAGGCCACGTGCTTCTCGTTGACGGGGCTGAACGGGTCGAGCATGGCCTTGTTCTCGCCGGCGGTGAGCAGGCGCCGCTCGACGCCCAGCTTCTCCATCACGCCGGTGAAGCCGAAGCCGTCCATCAGCACGCCGATGCTGCCGACGATGCTGGCCTTGTCGACGTAGATCTCGTCCGCCGCGGCGGCGATGTAGTACGCGCCCGAGGCGCACATCTCCTCGACGACGGCGTAGACCTTCTTCTTGTGCTTGGCCTTCAGCCGCATGATCTCGTCGTGCACGATGCCCGACTGCACCGGGCTGCCGCCGGGCGAGTTGATGCGCAGCACGACGGCCAGCGCACCCTGGTCCTCGAAGGCGCTCTTCAGCCCGGCGACGATGGACTCGGCGTTCGCGTCGGACTCGAGCGCGATCTCGCCGCGCACTTCCACCAGCGCCGTGTGCGGCGTCGTCGGCGCGGTGGGCGCGACGCGTGTCGTGAACAGGGCCCAGACCACCGCGACGACGAGGCCGAACCACGCGAGGCGGAAGAACACGCGCCAGCGCCGATCGGTGCGTTGCTGGCGCAGCAGTTCACGGGCGATCTTCTCCAGGCTCGACTCCAGCCCGGCGGTCGCCGGTGCGGCGGCCGGTGCTGCCGCGGCCGGCGCCGCCCGCGCCGCGGCGGGCGGGGGCGGCGGCGGCGGGGTGAACGGAGGCTCCACCGGACCGGGCTGGGTCGGCGTGGGATCGTCGCTGGGGCTCATGGGAATCTTTCGGGGGGCGGCGCGTCGAACGGCACCGGCTGGACGTCGCGGGAAGGATACCAATACACCTGGCCGTCACGTTCCTCGGTCGCAATGGCCATCAGCCTGCCGCGGCCGCAGGGGCCGCCGACGCAGCGGCCGTCGGCCGGCTCGTAGGCGGCGCCGTGGATCGAGCACAGGATCCAGCGCCGGTCCTGGTCGAGGAACTCGCCGGGCTGCCAGTCCATCTCGGTCGGCACGTGCGCGCAGCGGTTCAGGTAGGCCACGACGCGGCCGTCGAAGCGCAGCGCGAAGGCGCGTGCCGGCTGGCGCCACACGACCACGTCCCACACGAAGGCGCGGCCGCGCTCGGCCAGGTCGGCCGACGCGCACAGCGGCTCGGCCACGGCGTCCGTCGGCTCAGGCATGGTGCAGCAGCCAGTCGTGCAGTTCGCGCGTGCTGTGGGCGACGAACAGCGGGTCGAAGTCGCCGAAGGCCGCTGGCTCGTGCGCGCCATAGCTCACGCCGACGCGCGCGGTGCCGGCGTTCACCGCCAGCTGCAGGTCGTGCGTGGTGTCGCCGATCATCAGCGTGCGCTCGGGGTCGGCGCCGAACTCGCGCATCAGCTCCAGCAGCATCGTCGGGTTCGGCTTGCTGGCGGTCTCGTCGGCGGTGCGGGTGCCGTCGAACATGCCGCGCAGCTGCGAATGCTGCAGCGCCTCGTCGAGACCGCGCCGGCCCTTGCCGGTGGCGACCGCGAGCCAGTGGTTGCGGGCCTTCAGTGCCTGCAGCATCTCGAGCGTGCCGTCGAACAGCACCAGCTCGTGCTGGCGCGACATGTAGTGGTGGCGGTAGCGGTTGCCGAGCTCGGGGTAGCGCTCCGGCGGAAGGCCGGGGGCGGCGTGCTTGAGCGCGTCGGTCAGGCCGAGGCCGATGACGTAGGCCGCGTCGGCGTCGCTCGGCACGGCGAAGCCGATATCGCGGCAGGCCGACTGGATGCAGCGCACGATGAGGCCGGTGGAATCGAACAGGGTGCCGTCCCAGTCGAAGACGATGAGGTCGAAGCGGCGCTTGCTCATAAGGTCACAAGGTGGTCAGCAGTGTCTCGCAGTCGGCCGGCAACGGCGCCTGCAAGGTGAAACGCTCGCCGCTGGCCGGGTGGTCGAAGGCCAGCTCGCGGGCGTGCAGGAACATGCGGCCGAAGCGCTGCTCGCGCGCCACCTGCCGGTTGAGCGCGAAGTCGCCGTACTTCGGGTCGCCGACGATCGGGTGGCCGGCGTTCGCCAGGTGGACGCGGATCTGGTGCGTGCGGCCGGTCTTCAGGCCGATCTCCAGCAGCGTGAACGCGCCGTGCGGCACGGCCTTGCGGATGATCGTGATCGAGCGGCGGCCGTCTTCGTGCGCCGGTGACACCACGCGCACGTGGCGCTCGCCGGCGGCGTCGAGCGTCTTGTGCAGCGGCTGGTCGATCACCTTCAGGTTCTTCGGCCAGGCACCGGCCACCAGCGCCAGGTAGACCTTGCCGGTGTCGCGGGCGCGGAACTGGTCCTGCAGTGCCGTGAGCGCGCTGCGCTTCTTGGCCAGCAGCAGCACGCCCGAGGTTTCCTTGTCGAGTCGGTGCACCAGTTCCAGGAACTTTGCCTGCGGCCGCGCCTTGCGCAGTTGCTCGATGACGCCCGAGCTGACGCCGCTGCCGCCGTGCACCGCCACGCCGGCGGGCTTGTCGATGGCCAGCAGGTGCTCGTCCTCGAAGAGCAGCGGGAACTCCCGTGCCGGCACGGCCACGGCGGCCTTCTCGGGCAGGCGCACCGGCGGCACGCGGATCACGTCGCCGGCGGCGACGCGGGTGTCGGCGGCCGCGCGGCCCTTGTTAACGCGCACTTCGCCGGACCGGATGACGCGGTAGACGTGCGTCTTGGGCACGCCCTTCAGCACGCGGATCAGGAAGTTATCCAGCCTTTGGCCGGCAGATTCCTCGTCGACCTCGATGTGCTGAACCGCCGGCGCCGGCGCGCCGGGAATGGCCCCTATAATCCGGCGCTCCACGTTTGTGATGTAAGTGCTTGATTTGACGGAGTTTACCCGGGCACTTCCGACATACTCGTGGCCGGCCGGCGCGCATCATCGCGCCGACCCCAAGGTGATGCAGCACCCGGCGCACGGCGCACGGGCCCAGGTCCCCAAGTGACCGGGCGGCGCGCAGGACGCGGGTGATGAGAGAAACGAAGAAGAACCCGGCCTCGAAGAGAGGCACCGAAAATTCCAGGGTTCCAGGCTCGGCAGCCGCCGGCCTCGAACCCGCGTTCCGCGAGACAAGCAGGCATCGCATGCCGTTCCCGATGTTCCCCTCCCGTGCACCCTGGCCCCGGCTTCTTGCCGGTGCGGCCGGCGCCGGGCCTTGGCCGCGCGAATCGCGGCTGGGGGGTGCAGCGCCGGCCGCCGGTCCCGACCTCGTCCACGGAGCGCACGCGCCAACGCTGCGCCCCTGACCGCTCCCAGAGCGGCAAGAACGCAGTCCAGGGCATTTCGCGCCAGTCGGTTCTTCCGCGCTTTTCTCGTGCATCGGTGTGAAGCACCGCGAGGGTGAGACCTTCGCGGCACTGGAGTGCACATGAAGAGAATGCTGATCAACGCCACGCAGCCCGAAGAGCGGCGCCTGGCGATCGTCGACGGCCAGAAGCTGCTCGACTTCGAAACCGAGATCGAAGGGCGCGAGCAGCGCAAGGGCAACATCTACAAGGCCGTCATCACACGCGTCGAGCCCAGCCTCGAAGCCTGTTTCGTCGACTACGGCGAAGACCGCCACGGTTTCCTGCCCTTCAAGGAAATCAGCAAGAACTACTTCCGCGAAGGCGTGGACGCGAAGAACGCGCGCATCCAGGACGCCGTCAAGGAAGGCGACAACCTGCTCGTGCAGGTGGAAAAGGAAGAGCGCGGCAACAAGGGCGCGGCGCTGACCACCTTCGTCAGCCTGGCCGGCCGCTACCTGGTGCTGATGCCCAACAACCCGCGCGGCGGCGGCGTCAGCCGGCGCATCGAGGGCGAGCAGCGCGAAGAGCTGAAGGAAGCGCTCGACCAGCTGGAATATCCCAAGGGCATGAGCCTGATCGCGCGCACCGCCGGCATCGGCCGCGCCGCGTCCGAGCTGCAGTGGGACCTGAATTACATGCTCAAGCTCTGGGACGCCATCGACGGCGCTTCCAAGGCGGGCAAGGGCGCGTTCCTGATCTACCAGGAGTCGAGCCTCGTCATCCGCGCCATCCGCGACTACTTCACCGCGGACATCGGCGAGATCCTGATCGACACCGACGACATCTACGAGCAGGCCGCCCAGTTCATGAACCACGTGATGCCGGAAACGGCCAATCGCGTGAAGCGCTACAAGGACGACGCGCCGCTGTTCAGCCGGTTCCAGATCGAGCACCAGATCGAGACCGCGTTCAGCCGCACCGTGAACCTGCCGTCGGGCGGTGCGATCGTCATCGACCACACCGAGGCGCTGGTCTCGGTGGACGTGAACTCGGCGCGCGCCACGCGCGGCAGCGACATCGAGGAAACCGCGACGCGCACCAACCTGGAGGCCGCCGACGAGGTGGCGCGCCAGATGCGCCTGCGCGACCTCGGCGGCCTGATCGTCGTCGACTTCATCGACATGGAAGAGAGCAAGAACCGCCGCGAGGTCGAACAGCGCCTGCGCGACGCGCTGCGCTCCGACCGTGCGCGCGTGCAGTTCTCGTCGATCAGCAAGTTCGGCCTGCTGGAGTTGTCGCGCCAGCGCCTGCGCCCGGCGCTCAGCGAAGGCAGCCACATCACCTGCCCGCGCTGCAACGGCACCGGCCACATCCGCGACACGGAAAGCAGCGCGCTGCAGATCCTGCGCATGGTGCAGGAAGAGTCGATGAAGGAGAACACCGCCGCCGTGCACGTGCAGGTGCCGGTGGAGGTGACCTCAATCCTGCTCAACGAGAAGCGCACCGAGATCACGAAGATCGAGCTGAAGCAGCGCGTGACCGTGCTGCTGGTGCCCAACAAGCACCTCGAGACACCGAACTACAAGCTCGAGCGTCTGCGCCACGACGACCCGCGCCTCGAAGGCCTGCAGGCCAGCTACACGATGATCGAGGAGCCGGACGACGAGGTCGGCATCACGCGGCGCGAGAAGGCCAAGGCCAAGCAGGAGCCGGTCATCAAGGGCGTGCTGCCCGACCAGCCGGCACCGCCGCCGCCGCCGCCGGCCCCGAGGCCGGTGCCTGCGCCGGCCCCGGCCCCGGTGGCGGCGGCCCCGGTGGTGCGCGCACCCGCACCGGCCCCGGAGCCGGCGGGTGCCGGCTTCTTCGGCTGGGTCAAGAAGCTCTTCGGCGGCGCGCCAGCGCCGGCTCCGGTGGCCGCGCCCGTGGCGACCCCGGTGGCGGCAGCGGCAGCAGCGCCGGCCGGCGAGAAGCGCGGCGGTGAACGTGGCGAGCGCGGCGAACGCGGTGGCCGTGGCGGCCGCGGTGAACGCGGCGGCCGTGGTGGTCGCGGCGGCGAAGGCCGCGGTGGCGAAGGCCGCGGCGGCGAGCGCGGTGAGCGCCCCGACGCGCGCCGCAACGGCGCGCCGCAAGGCGAAGGCGCCGGCGCCGAACGCGAGGAGCGCGCGCCGCGCGGCGAGCGTGCGGAACGTGGCGGTGACCGCCCGGCGGAACGCGGTGGCGAACGCGGCGAGAACCGCCGTGGCCCGCGCCCCGAGCGCAGCGTGCGTGCCGACGAGGCGGTGACGCCCGTCGACACCCCGGCGACCTTCGTCGACACCGTGCCGCTGGCCGAGGGCGCTGAAGGCGCCGCCGGCGAAGGCGAACGCGGCGAGGGCCGCCGCCGCCGCCGGCGCGGTGGCCGCGGCCGCGGCGAGGATGGCCGCGCCAACGGTGCCGAGACGCTGGCACCGGTGGACGGCGACCTGCCGGCCGCCGAGGTCGTGCCCGCCGAGGCCGGCGAGCCCGCCGAAGCGCAGGACTCGCGGCCGCCGGAAGGCGCCGAGGGCGAGGCGGGCGAGCGCGATGGCGGCCGCCGCCGCGGCCGTGGCCGCGACCGCAACCGCCGCGAAGCACGCGAGGGTGGCGCCGACGCGCCGCCCGCCGAAGGCGCCGAGGCGCCCGAGGCGGTGCCGGTGGCCGCCGACGCGGCGCCGGTCGCGGTCGCGGTTGCCGTGGTCGCAGCACCGGTCGCCGCCCCCGTGGCGGCGCCGACGCCCGCGCCGGTGCGCATCGAGCCCTACGTGCTGCCGACCGAAGACCTGCAGTCGATCGCCACCGCGGCCGGCCTGCAGTGGGTCGGTTCCGACGCCGACAAGATCCGCGCCGTGCAGGAGGCGATGGCGGCCGAGCCGAAGCCGATCCGCGTGCCGCGCGAGCCGAAGCCGATGGTGATCGTCGACGAAGGCCCGCTGGTGCTGGTGGAAACGCGCAAGGACCTGTCGCAGCTGAAGCTGCCGTTCGAGCAGGGCGGCGCGGCGCACTGAGCGTGCACGCAAGGCGCTGGAAGGCGCCTTGCGGCTCGCGAAGGCCGGGGCGCGATCTCCCGCGCGACGGTTGACCGGTCCACCGAACGGGCGCTCGCGCCCGTCGCCGACAACGGCGGCCCTGCGGGGCCGCCGTTGTCGTTTCAGGGCAGGCGTTCGAGCGCGCGCTGGTAGACCGGGTCGTGCATCAGGTCGTCCCAGCCGAGCGGCGGCGTCTGCGGCAGCAGCGCCAGGCGGCGCTGCTCGCTGTCGGGATCGGGGTGCCAGGCGGTGCCGGCACCGGCGGCCAGGCCGTCGAGCAGCGCATCGACGGCTTCGCCGCCGCCGAGCGACTGGTTGCACAGCAACACCAGGTCGCAGCCGGCCTGCAGCGCGAGCGCCGCCGCCTCGGCGTAGGTGACCTGGCTACCGTCGACGACGCGCGCGCCGGCCATGCTGAGGTCGTCGCTGAAGATGGCGCCGGTGAAGCCGAACTGGCCGCGCAGGATGTCCTTCAGCCAGCGGTCGGAGAAGCCGGCCGGCCGGTGGTCGACCTTCGGGTAGACCACGTGGGCCGGCATCACCGACGCGAGGCTGGTGCTGAGCCACTCATAGGGCCTGGCGTCGTCGGCGAGGATCGCCTTCAGGCTGCGCTTGTCGACCGGGATCTCGGTGTGGCTGTCGGCCTTCACGAAGCCGTGGCCGGGGAAGTGCTTGCCGCAGTGGGCCATGCCGGCACGCAGCAGGCCGTGCATCAGGCTCTTGGCGAGCAGCGTGGCGACGCGCGCGTCGCGGTGGAACGCGCGGTCGCCGATGACGCCGCTGCCGCCGTGGTCGAGGTCGAGCACGGGCGTGAAGCTGAGGTCGACGCCGCAGGCGCGCAATTCGGCGGCCAGCACGTGGCCGCAGGCCGTGGCGGCGTCGGTGGCCGCGAGCGCGTCCTTCATCCACAGCTCGCCCAGCACGCGCATCGGCGGCAGGTGCGTGAAGCCGTCGCTGCGGAAGCGCTGCACGCGGCCGCCTTCGTGGTCAACGCAGACCAGCAGGTCGGGCCGCACGGCCTTCATCTCGGCCACCAGTTCGGTGAGCTGCTGCCGGTTCACCCAGTGGCGCGCGAACAGGATCGCGCCGCCGGTCAGCGGGTGCTTCAGGCGGCGCCGGTCGGCGGCGGTGAGCGCGGTGCCGGCGATGTCCAGCACGACGGGCGCGTGAGCGGTCATGGTTTCTCCACGACGACGAAGGACGCGGCGTAGTCGGTCTCGTCGGTGACGGTGACGTGGGCGGTGAAGCCGCGTTCGGCAAACCACTCGGCGAGCACGCCCGACAGGCGGATCACCGGCTTGCCGCTCGCTTCGTTGAGGATCTCGCAGGCGCGCCAGGTCATCGGCATGCGGATGCCCAGGCCGATGGCCTTCGAGAACGCCTCCTTCGCCGAGAAGCGCGTCGCCAGGTAGCGCACGCCACGCGCTTCGGCGCGCGCGCGCCGCGCATGGAACACCTGCAGTTCGGCCGGCCCGAGCACGCGCTCGACGAAGCGCTCGCCGCGCCGCGCCAGCGTGGCCTCGATGCGGCGGATGTCGCAGACGTCGGTGCCGATGCCGTAGATCATGCGTGCGCCGAACGGATGCAGCGCTGATAGGCGCGCACGGTCTCGGGCAGGCCGACTTCCAGCGCGTCGGCGATGAGCGCATGGCCGATCGACACCTCGAGCACGCCGGGCACGGCGCGCAGGAAGTCGGCCAGGTTGTCCTGGTTGAGGTCGTGGCCGGCGTTGATGCCCAGGCCGGCGGCCTGCGCGGCGCGCGCAGCGGCCGCGAAGCGCACCAGCTGCGCCGCCTGCTGCGGCGTGCCGTGCGCGGCGGCGTAGGGCTCGGTGTAGAGCTCGATGCGGTCGGCGCCGATG
Source organism: Pseudomonadota bacterium (assembly GCA_963204815.1). Lineage (GTDB taxonomy): Bacteria > Pseudomonadota > Gammaproteobacteria > Burkholderiales > Burkholderiaceae_C > Rubrivivax. The sequence continues at coordinate 21,266 of CAUJHQ010000101.1, forward strand.
TCGCGGGCCGCCGCCATGCCGTCGGTTTCGGCATCCATGAAGAGGCTGACGCGGGTGCCGAACGAATGCGCCTCGGCGATCAGCGGGCGCAGGCGCTCGGCGTCGCGCGCCAAGTCCCAGCCGTGGTCGGACGTGAACTGGCCTTCGCTGTCGGGCACGAAGGTCACCTGATGCGGCCGCAGCTCGCGCACGAAAGCCATCAGGTTGTGGAACGGGTTGCCTTCGATGTTGTATTCGGCCTGCGGCCACTGCTTGAGCAGCGCGGCGAGGTCGCGCACGTCGCCGGCGCGGACGTGGCGTTCGTCCGGCCGCGGGTGCACGGTGATGCCGTTCGCGCCGGCTTCCAGCGCCAGCGTCGACGCCTTGACGACGCTGGGGATGCCGAGGTGGCGCGTGTTGCGCAGCAGCGCGACCTTGTTGACGTTGACCGACAGCGCGGTGTGGCCGCGCGGATCTTGGGGGCTGACGAGTGGGTTCATCGTGCGGGTTCGAGCAGCCGCTGCACCCCTTGCAGGACCTGGCGCGTGCGCAGCGTGGCGAGGCCCAGATGATAGTGAAGCAGCGCGCGCAGGGCCGTGCGCAGCGGCGCGGTCACCGGCGCGCAGGCGGCACGCAGCGCGCCCGGGTGACCGTGCTCGAGCGCCGCCGCGAGCGCGATCCACGCGCTGCCGGCCAGCCCCTCGGCGTCGGCGACGAGGCCGGCCTCGGCGTGCAGCGCGTAGCGGCGCGCCGGGTCGAGCGCCTTCGTCGTCAGCGTCTCCACCGCCAGCTCGGGCAGCACGCCCAGCTCGCGCAGCAGCACGAGCTCGAAGGCACGCAAGGCCTCGGCCTCGTCGGCCAGCACGGTCAGGGTCTCGGCGTAGGCGTCGAAGAGCGCCGGGTGCGCGTCCTGGCGCGCCAGGCCCTTCAGCAGCAGTTCGTTGAGGTAGAAGCCGGAGAACAGCGCCGCCGCGCCGACGGCCGGCACGCCGCCCGCCCATTCGGCGCTCTTCAGCGTGTGGATCTCGGCCGCCTCGTCGGCTGGCGTCTTGCCCAGCTGCACGTGCAGGCGCTGGAACGGCAGCAGCACCGGGCGCAGCTGCGAGGTCGGCCGCTTCGCACCCTTGGCGGCGACGACGACACGGCCGCGTTCGCGCGTGAAGAGCTCGACGATGAGGCTGGTCTCGCTCCAGTCGTAGCTGTGCAGCACGAAGGCAGAGAGCGGCGCCTGGGTCGTCCTACTCGTAGCCATAGCTGCGCAGGTGGGCCTCGTTGTCGGCCCAACCCGAACGCACTTTCACCCACAGCTCGAGGAACACCTTCGCCTCCCACAGGCGTTCGAGTTCGACGCGCGCCTCGCTGCCGATGCGCTTCAGGCGCTCACCGCCCTCGCCGATGATCATGCCCTTGTGGGCGTCACGCTCGACGACGATCGAGGCGCTGATGCGCCGGAGGTTGCCTTCCTCTTCGAACTTGTCGATCACGACCGTGCTCGCATAGGGCAGCTCGTCGCCGGTCAGGCGAAACAGCTTCTCGCGGATGATCTCGCTGGCGAGGAAGCGGTCGCTGCGGTCGGTGAGGGCGTCTTCCTCGTAGAACCAGGGCTGCTCGGGCAGGTGCTTCTCGACGATGCCGAACAGGCGCTGGATGTCCGCGGCGCTGTGCGCGGACATCGGCACGAACTCGGTGAACGGGTGGCGCTCCTGCATCTGCTTGAGCCACGGCAGCAGGTCGTTGCGGCGGCGCACGGCGTCGAGCTTGTTGGCGATCAGGATCGCCGGCTTGTCCGGCGGCAGCAGCGCCAGCACCTTGGCGTCGTCCAGCCCGAAGCGGCCGGCCTCGACGACGAACAGCACCGCATCGACGTCGCCCAGCGACGACAGCACGGTGCGGTTCAACGTGCGGTTCAGCGCCGCCGCGTGCTTCATCTGGAAGCCCGGCGTGTCGACGAAGACGAACTGCGTCGGCCCCACGGTGCGGATGCCGGTGATGCGGTGGCGCGTGGTCTGCGCCTTGTTCGACGTGATGCTGATCTTCTGGCCGACCAGCGCGTTCATCAGCGTCGACTTGCCGACGTTCGGGCGGCCGACGATCGCGACCAGCCCGCAGCGCTGGGGGGCCGGTGAGGTTTCTTCGCTCATGGTTTCAGGACCGCAGGGGTCCGCCGGGTTGGTCGTCGGCCTTGAGCCGCTCGAGCATGCGGCGCGCGGCCTCCTGCTCGGCGGTGCGGCGCGAGCGGCCTTCGCCCTTCTCGGCCAGGCCAAGGGTGGCGACCACGCACTCGACCTCGAAGGTCTGCGCGTGCTTCTCGCCGCGCGTGGCGGCAATGCGGTACGCCGGCACGGGCAGGCGGCGCGCCTGCAGCCATTCCTGGAGCTCGGTCTTCGCGTCCTTCGTCCAGGCGTCGACCTCGGTCGAAACGATGACCTCGCCGAACAGGCGCTGCACCAAGGCCTGCGCGGCGTCGTAGCCGCCGTCGATGAAGACGGCGCCGATCAGCGCTTCCAGCGCGTCGGCGAGGATCGACGGCCGCAGGGCGCCACCGCCGCGCAGTTCGCCCTCGGACAGGCGCACCACCTCCGGCAGGCCGAGCGCAAGTGCCAGCCGGTGCAGGCTGTCTTCGCGCACGAGGTGCGCGCGCACGCGCGTGAGGTCGCCCTCGTCGCCGCCGGCAAAGCGCTCGTACAGCAGGCCGGACACGGCGGTGCTGAGGACGGCGTCGCCGAGGAACTCGAGGCGCTCGTTGTGCTCGGCGCTGAAACTGCGGTGCGTGAGCGCGCGCGTCAGCAGCGAACCGCTGCGGAAGCGGTGGCCCAGGCGCTGCTGCAGCGCGTCGAGTCGGGCGTCGGTCGCCACTAGCGCGAACGGCCCTCGTACTTGAGCAGGATGTACACCGGCCCGAAGAGCGGCACTTCCTTGTTGTAGGCGTAGCTGATCACCACCTTGTCGTTCTCCTTGGTGATCTGCAGGTCCTTGCTGCCGATCGAGGAGATCGAGTATTCGATCTCCTTCTGGCGGTCGAAGGCGTTGCGCACCTCGTTCACGGTGGCGGGGTTGCCGGCCGCGACCTTCTCGATGGTGCGCTGGATCGTCAGGTACTCGTTCACCGTGGGCAGCGTGCGCACGAGGATGTAGCCGACGAAGCCGAAGAACAGGGCCCAGAACATCAGGCCGAACAGCGTGACGCCGCGCTGGCGGGTTCGCAGGCTACGGGCGGTGATCTTCATCATCGGGGGTCTCGTCTCCAGCGTCGTCGTGGGCGGGGCGGGTGGCTTCAGTGGAACGGCCCGATGCGGCCGAAGTTGCCGAGGTTCATCCAGACGAAGAATGCCCTGCCGACGATGTTCTCGTCCGGCACGAATCCCCAGAAACGGGAGTCCTGGGAGTCGTCGCGGTTGTCGCCCATCATGAAGTAGTGGCCCTGCGGCACCTTGCACGTCACGCCTTCGGCGGTGTAGCGGCAATTCTCGTTGAACGGGAAGGTCTTGGGGGTGTTGCCGAAGTACGAGGGCAGGCGCGGGTCGACCAGGATGCGGTGCTCCACGTCGCCGAGCTTCTCGCTGAACATCGGCGCGTAGCGCAGGCGGTCTTCGTTGTAGAACTCGCCCTCGGCGCGCATCGGCACCGGCTGGCCGTTCAGGGTGAGCTTCTGGTTCGCGAAGGTGATCTCGTCGCCCGGAATGCCGACGACACGCTTGATGTAGTCGACGCGCGGGTCCACCGGGTAGCGGAAGACCATCACGTCGCCGCGCTTGACCGGGTTGTTGTCGATGATCTTCTTGTTGATCACCGGCAGCCGCACGCCGTAGTGGTACTTGTTGACCAGGATGAGGTCGCCGACCAACAGCGTCGGAATCATCGAGCCCGACGGGATCTTGAACGGCTCGAACAGGAACGAGCGCAGCAGGAAGACGATCAGGATCACCGGGAACAGGCCGGCGGTCCAGTCGAGCCACCAGGGCTGCATCAGCAGCTTCGTCTTGGCGGCCTCGACGTCGCCGTCGACCTTGGCGATGCCCATCTTCGACAGTTCGGCGCGGCGCGCGCTGTCCTGGCGCTCGAGCTCGGCGGCGGCGGCTTCGCGCTGCGGCTTGAAGCGGAAACGCTCGGCGAGCCAGTAAGCGAGTGTCACCACCGTCAGCAGGAACAGCAGCAGCGAGAAGTTGCCCATCCAGTGGCCGAGGAACCAGCCGCCCAGGTAGACGATCAGCAGGCCGTACAGGCCGGCGGTCACAGCGCTCATGGCGTTCATTCGTGCGTCAATCGTCGACTTGGAGGATGGCGAGGAAGGCTTCCTGCGGCACCTCGACGGAGCCGATCTGCTTCATGCGCTTCTTGCCCGCCTTCTGCTTCTCGAGCAGCTTCTTCTTGCGGGTGATGTCACCACCGTAGCATTTTGCCAGCACGTTCTTGCGCAGCGCCTTGATGTCTTCGCGCGCGATGATGTTGGCGCCGATGGCGGCCTGGATCGCGACGTCGTACATCTGGCGCGGGATCTGTTCGCGCATCTTGGCCGCCACCGCCCTGCCGCGGTACTGGCTCTGCGCGCGGTGCACGATCATCGCCAGCGGGTCGACGCGGGCGCCGTTGATCATGATGTCGACCTTCACGACGTCGGCGGCGCGGTACTCCTTGAACTCGTAGTCCATGCTGGCGTAGCCGCGCGACACGCTCTTCAGCTTGTCGAAGAAGTCCAGCACGATCTCGGCCAGCGGCAGCTCGTAGGTCAGCATGACCTGCTTGCCGTGGTAGGCCATGTTCATCTGCACGCCGCGTTTCTGGTTGGCCAGCGTCATCACCGGGCCCACCGAGTCCTGCGGCATGTACAGGTGCACCGTGACGATGGGCTCGCGGATCTCCTTGATGCGACCCTGGTCGGGCATCTTGCTGGGGTTCTCGACCTGCAGCACGGTGCCGTCGTTCAGCTCGACCTCGTAGACGACGCTGGGCGCGGTGGTGACCAGGTCCTGGTCGAACTCGCGCTCCAGCCGCTCCTGCACGATCTCCATGTGCAGCAGGCCGAGGAAGCCGCAGCGGAAACCGAAGCCCAGCGCCTGGCTGACCTCGGGCTCGTAACGCAGGCTGCTGTCGTTGAGCTTGAGCTTCTCCAGCGCGTCGCGCAGCTGGTCGTATTCGCTCGCCTCGGTCGGGTAGAGGCCGGCGAAGACCTGCGGCTGGAT
>CAUJHQ010000102.1 GCA_963204815.1 Pseudomonadota bacterium
GCGGCCTTCGGCGCCGATCCGCTGCTGGCCGACGCGCTGGATGCCGGCGGCGACTACGCCTGGCGCACGCAGGGCGAGGAGCACATGTGGACGCCCGACGCCATCGCCAAGCTTCAGCACAGCGTGCGCGCGCCCGAGGGCGGCAACTTCGAGTCCTACAAGGAATACGCGCAGATCATCAACGACCAGAGCCGGCGCCACATGACGCTGCGCGGCCTGTTCGAGTTCCGCGTCGACCCGGCGCGCGCGGTGCCGCTGTCGGAGGTCGAGCCCGCCGCGGAGATCGTCAAGCGCTTTGCCACCGGCGCGATGTCGCTGGGCTCGATCAGCACCGAGGCGCACGCGACGCTGGCCGTGGCGATGAACCGCATCGGCGGCAAGAGCAACACCGGCGAGGGCGGCGAGGATCCGGCGCGCTACCGCGCCGAAATGAAGGGCGAGGCGCTCGCGGCGGGCCGGCGGCTCTCCGACGTGCTGGGCGGCCACGTCGTCGAGTCCGACTACGAGCTGCAGGCCGGCGACAGCCTGAGGAGCCGCATCAAGCAGGTCGCCTCCGGCCGCTTCGGCGTCACGGCCGAATACCTGGCCTCGGCCGATCAAATCCAGATCAAGATGGCGCAGGGCGCCAAGCCGGGCGAAGGTGGCCAGCTGCCCGGCGGCAAGGTCAGCGAGTACATCGGCTTCCTGCGCTACAGCGTGCCGGGCGTGGGCCTCATCAGCCCGCCGCCGCACCACGACATCTACTCGATCGAGGACCTGGCGCAGCTCATCCACGACCTGAAGAACGCCAACCCGCGCGCTGACGTGAGCGTGAAGCTGGTCTCCGAGGTCGGTGTCGGTACCGTCGCCGCAGGCGTGGCCAAGTGCAAGGCCGACCACGTGGTCATCGCCGGCCACGACGGCGGCACGGGCGCAAGCCCCTGGTCGTCGATCAAGCACTGCGGCACGCCGTGGGAACTGGGCCTGGCCGAGACCCAGCAGACCCTGGTGCTGAACCGCCTGCGCAGCCGCATCCGCGTGCAGGCCGACGGGCAGATGAAGACCGGCCGCGACGTCGTCATCGGCGCGCTGCTGGGCGCCGACGAGTTCGGCTTCGCGACCGCGCCGCTGGTGGTGGAGGGCTGCATCATGATGCGCAAGTGCCACCTCAACACCTGCCCGGTGGGCGTGGCCACTCAGGACCCGGTGCTGCGCAAGAAGTTCGCCGGCAAGCCCGAGCACGTCGTCAACTTCTTCTTCTTCATTGCCGAGGAAGCGCGCCAGATCATGGCGCAGCTGGGCATCCGCAAGTTCGATGACCTGATCGGCCGCTCGGACCTGCTCGACACGAAGAAGGGTGTCGAGCACTGGAAGGCGCGCGGCCTGGACTTCAGCCGCGTGTTCCACCAGCCCGAGGTGCCCGCCGACGTGCCGCGCTTCCACACCGAGAGCCAGGACCACGGCCTCGAGCGCGCGCTCGACGTCAAGCTGATCGAGCGCTGCAAGCCGGCGATCGAGCGCGGCGAGAAGGTCCAGTTCATGGAGGACGCGCGCAACCTGAACCGCAGCGTCGGCGCCATGCTGTCGGGCGAACTGATCCGCCACCGGCCTGAAGGCCTGCCCGACCACACGGTGTTCATGCAGATGGAAGGCACCGGCGGCCAGAGCTTCGGCGCCTTCCTGGCCAACGGCATCACGCTGTACCTGATCGGCGACGCGAACGACTACACCGGCAAGGGCCTGTCCGGCGGCCGCGTCGTCGTGCGGCCGAGCATCGACTTCCGCGGCGACGCCACCCAGAACATCATCATCGGCAACACGGCGCTGTACGGCGCGACGAGCGGCGAGGCCTTCTTCCGCGGCGTCGCCGGCGAGCGCTTCGCGGTGCGCCTGTCGGGCGCGACGGCGGTCGTCGAAGGCACGGGCGACCACGGCTGCGAGTACATGACCGGCGGCACCGCGGTGGTGCTGGGCAAGACCGGGCGCAACTTCGCCGCCGGCATGTCGGGCGGCGTGGCCTACGTCTACGACGAGGACGGCCAGTTCGCCAAGCGTTGCAACACCAGCATGGTCGCGCTCGACAAGGTGCTGCCGCGCGAGGAGCAGGCGGGCACCGCCGTCGGCTGGCACCGCGAGACCGCCGACGAGGCGCTGCTGAAGAAGCTGATCGAGGACCACCACCGCTGGACCGGTTCGCTGCGGGCGCGCGAGATCCTGGACCATTGGGCGATCTCGCGCGCGAAGTTCGTCAAGGTGTTCCCGCACGAGTACAAGCGCGTGCTCGCCGAGCGTGCCGCGAAGCAGGAAGCCGCGTCGGCCACCGACAAGGCCAAGGCCACCGCGGCCGTGGCCGCGAAGTAAGGAATCGAGAACATGGGCAAGGTCACCGGCTTCCTCGAATACGAACGCCTCGAAGAAGGCTACGAACCCGTCCAGCTGCGGCTGAAGAACTGGAAAGAGTTCGTCATCGGGCTGAACGAAGAGCAGAGCAAGCTGCAGGGCGCGCGCTGCATGGACTGCGGCACGCCGTTCTGCAACAGCGGCTGTCCGGTCAACAACATCATCCCGGACTTCAACGACCTGGTCTTCCGCGGCGACTGGCGCAACGCCATCGAGGTGCTGCACTCGACCAACAACTTCCCCGAGTTCACCGGCCGCGTCTGCCCGGCGCCCTGCGAAGCCGCCTGCACGCTGAACGTCAACGACGACGCGGTGGGCATCAAGTCGATCGAGCACGCCATCATCGACCGCGCCTGGGCCGAAGGCTGGGTCAAGCCGCAGCCGCCGGCCATGAAGACCGGCAAGAAGGTGGCGGTGGTCGGCAGCGGCCCGGCCGGCCTGGCGGCGGCGCAGCAGCTCGCGCGTGCCGGCCATGACGTGACGCTGTTCGAGAAGAACAGCCGCATCGGCGGCCTGCTGCGCTACGGCATCCCCGACTTCAAGATGGAGAAGACGCACATCGACCGCCGCGTCGAGCAGATGAAGGCCGAGGGCGTCACCTTCCGCACCGGCGTGCTCGTCGGCGCCATGCCCAAGGGCAGCAAGGTCACGAACGACGCCAAGGACACCGTCAGCGCCGAGCAGCTGAAGGCCGAGTTCGACGCCATCGTGCTCACCGGCGGCGCCGAGCAGAGCCGCGACCTGCCGGTGCCCGGCCGCGACCTCGACGGCGTGCACTTCGCGATGGAGTTCCTGCCGATGCAGAACAAGGTCGTCGCCGGCGACAAGCTGAAGGGCCAGATCATGGCCACCGGCAAGCACGTCATCGTCATCGGCGGCGGCGACACCGGCAGCGACTGCGTGGGCACGAGCAACCGCCACGGCGCCGCCAGCGTGACGCAGTTCGAGCTGATGCCGCAGCCGCCGGAGACCGAAGACAAGCCGATGACCTGGCCGTACTGGCCGTACAAGCTGCGCACCAGTTCGAGCCACGAGGAAGGCTGCGAGCGCACCTTCGCGATCGCGACGAAGGAGTTCATCGGCAGCAAGGGCAAGGTGACGGGCCTGAAGACCGTGCAGGTCGAATGGCAGGGCGGCAAGATGGTCGAGGTGCCGGGTTCCGAGAAGGAGTGGAAGGCCGACCTCGTGCTGCTCGCGATGGGCTTCGTCTCGCCGGTGGCGGGCGTGCTGGAGGCCTTCGGCGTCGACAAGGACGCGCGCGGCAACGCGAAGGCGACGACCGACGAACGCGGCGGCTACCGCACCGGCGTCGACAAGGTCTTCGCTGCCGGCGACATGCGGCGCGGCCAGTCGCTGGTGGTCTGGGCGATCCGCGAAGGGCGCCAGGCGGCGCGCGCGGTCGACGAGTTCCTGATGGGCGAAAGCGCGCTGCCGCGCTGAGTGGACGCCGCCCGGCGGCCGCTTCACGCTTCTTCACGAAGGCACATCCGGGGCAACCCGCAGGGTTTGGGGCTGCGTGCGAGAATCCTCCGCAGAACAACATTCTCTGCCGGCCTGCACCCGGCGCCCGCCCGCTTGAGTTCCGACCTCCTCATCGAGATCGATCACGTCACGTTCGGCTACGACGAACGCCGCACGATCCTGAACGATCTCAGCCTGCGCTTCGAACGCGGCAAGGTCACGTCGGTGCTCGGCGGTTCGGGTTGCGGCAAGACCACGCTGCTGCGCCTGATCGGCGGCGTGCATCCCGCCAACTCGGGCCGGGTGGTGTTCGATGGCGAGGTCATCAACGTCCAGGACCGCGAGCAGCTCTACCGACTGCGCCGCCGCCTGGGCATGCTGTTCCAGTTCGGCGCTTTGTTCACAGACCTCACGGTCTTCGACAACGTGGCCTTCCCGTTGCGCGAGCAGACGAACCTGCCCGAGTCGATGATCCGCGACATCGTGCTGATGAAGCTCAACGCCGTCGGCCTGCGCGGCGCCGCGCCGTTGAAGATCAGCGAAGTC
>CAUJHQ010000103.1 GCA_963204815.1 Pseudomonadota bacterium
CCGCTGAGGGGTTGAACCATGAATACATGGCTCAACCGGGGCGCCTCCGGCGGCCTGGCAGGGGCCTGACGACAGCAAGAAGAATCAGCCAACAGCCAATTCACCCAACCGCCTCACACACAGAAATCCTGACGGCCCCGCTCAGCGGCCTTCGACATGGTGGCAAATCTGAGGCCTAACGTGTTATCGGCCCCACCCACTCTATCCACCCTCACACATCCCTGTCTACATCTATCCAAGAATGTCTATCGGCGCTGTTCGTCCCTGGACATCTTCTGGATGGACTGCCGTAGGCGACCGGCAATTCCGAGTGCGGTTGCGGTGCCGTACGTCATGCGCCACGCGTCGTGTTCCACCGACCAGGTCGCGCCCATCGCTGAGGCGCGACGCCGCAGTTCGGATTCGCGCAGCGCGATCGGCACGTACACGATCGCGCGCAGGTTCGGGCGTCGCTTCACGGGGCCTTCGTCGATGATCAATTCCACCGTCGTGCACCGACGCCGTCCGCGGCCGTCTTCGCGGTAGCGCACGCACACGAGCGCGTCACCGTACTGGCGCAGCAGTCTCAGCGTGCCGGGCTGGTGCGGCCGCAGCGTCTTGGTGACGCGGGGATAGCGCGGCGGGGGCGGCAGTACCGACATCGGTCTTCTCCCGGGCATTCAGGGCAATCCGCCGGAAGGGCTGGCGCCGACATGCTGCGCCTGGTACTGTACATACATACAGTTTTCCGTCAAGACAGGAGCCCATCCATGAGTGCCTCCGGTTCCACGAACGACGACCCCCTGGCCGTCCCGACGCAGCCGACATCCCGGCCACCCCGCCTCCTCGACGCCCTGCGCCAGCAGATCCGTTACCTGCACTACAGCCTGCGCACCGAAGAGGCCTACGTGCATTGGGTGCGCGCCTTCATCCGCTACCACCGCCTGCGCCACCCGGCCGAGATGTCGCGCGACGACATCGAGGCCTTCCTCACCTGGCTTGCCACCGAACGCCGGGTCGCGCCGTCCACGCACAGCCAGGCCTTGTCGGCGCTGCTGTTCCTCTACCAGAAGGTGCTCAACATCTCGCTGCCCTGGCTCGACGACGTGGGGCGTCCGAAGCCGCAGCGCCGCCTGCCGGTGGTGCTGTCGCACGACGAGGTGGCGCGCGTGCTCGCCGCCTTGCCCGAAGGCCCGCACCGCCTGCTGGCCGAACTGCTCTACGGCACCGGCATGCGCCTGATGGAAGGCCTGCGCCTGCGCGTGAAGGACATCGAATTCGAGCGCCGCGCCATCATCGTGCGCGAAGGCAAGGGCTTCAAGGACCGCGTCGTGATGCTGCCCGCCGCGCTGGAAGCGCCGCTGCGCGCCCAGCTGGCCGACGCGCACCGCCTCTGGGCCGACGATCGTGCGGCGCAGCTGGCCGGCGTCTGGCTCCCCCACGCGCTGGAGCGCAAGTACCCGCGCGCGGCCTTGTCCTGGTCCTGGCACTGGGTGTTCCCGCAGGCGCAGACCAGCACCGATCCGCGCAGCGGCCTCGTGCGCCGCCACCACCTGCCGGACCAGGCCTTCCAGCGCGCCTTCCGTGCCGCCGTCGCCGCCGCCGGCATCGACAAGCCGGCCTCGCCGCATACGCTGCGCCATTCGTTCGCCACCCACCTGCTGCAGTCGGGCTACGACATCCGCACCGTGCAGGAACTGCTCGGCCATGCCGACGTCAGCACGACGATGGTCTACACGCACGTGCTGCGCCTGGGCGGCGGCGCGGTGCGCAGCCCGCTCGACAACCTGGCCGTCGCGCGCAGCGCGCCGCCCGTGCCCTCGCCGCCGCAGGCGCGCTACGCCACCCTCACGCCCGACACCCCCCGCCGCCCGCCGCGTGCCCGCGAACCCGAACCGTGCTACTCCAGCAACCCCGCCAACCCCGTCCCCCGGTCGACCGGCCGGCGGCACCGCCCGGCCGCCCACGCCGGCCGGCGCTGCCCGGCTACGCCGAACTCCACTGCCGCAGCAACTTCAGCTTCCTGAGCGGGGCTTCGCACCCCGAGGAACTGGTCGCGCGCGCGCAGGCGCTCGGTTATTCGGCCCTCGCGCTCACCGACGAATGTTCGGTGGCCGGTGCCGTGCGCGCGCACGCCGAGGCCGAACGCCTGCAGTTCCGCCTCATCGTCGGCACCGAGATGCAGCTCTCGCCGCCGCCCGCCGCCGGCAGCGCGCGCAAGGGTGCCGCCGCGCCGGCCACCGCCGAGCCGCGCCTCGTGCTGCTGGCGCAGTCGCGCCGCGGCTACGGCAACCTCGTGCGCTGGATCACCGTTGCGCGCCGCCGCGCGCCCAAGGGCCACTACCTCGCGCACCGCGGCGACGTCGAAGGCAAGGTGCCGACCGCGCCCATGCTGGCCGGCCTGCCGGACTGCATCGCGCTGCTGCTGCCCGACGCGTCGCAGCCCTTCGAGACCGTGTTCGCGCACGCGATGTGGCTGAAGACCTGGTTCGGCCCCGACCGCGCGTTCATCGCCGTCGAACTGCTGCAGCGCCCGCACGACGCGCTGCTCGTCGACACCGTCACGCGCGTCGCCGACGTCACCGGCCTGCCGCTGTGCGCCGCCGGCGGCGTGCTGATGCACCAGCGCTCGCGCAAGGCGCTGCTCGACGTGCTCGCCGCCACGCGCCTGAAGCAGCCGGTGGCCGCCTGCGGCACGGCGCTGCAAGCGAATGCCGAAGTGCACCTGCGCGCCCGCGTGCGCCTGGCCGCGCTCTACCGCCCCGAATGGCTGCAGGCCACGCTGCAGGTCGCCGGCCGCTGCAGCTTCTCGCTCGCCCAGCTGCGCTACGAATACCCGCGCGAGATCGTGCCCGCCGGCCAGACGCCCACCACCTGGCTGCGCGAGCTGACGGAACGTGGCGCGCGCGAGCGCTACCCCGCCGGCCTGCCGCCCGCCGTGCGCGCCATGATCGAGCACGAGCTCGCGCTCATCGGCCAGCTCGCCTACGAGCCGTACTTCCTGACCGTGTCCGACATCGTGCAGTGGGCGCGTGCGCAGGGCATCCTGTGCCAGGGCCGCGGCAGCGCCGCCAACTCGGCCGTCTGCTACTGCCTGGGCGTGACCGCGGTCGACCCCGAGCGCCACACGATGCTGCTCTTCGAACGCTTCATCAGCGCCGAACGCAACGAGCCGCCCGACATCGACATCGACTTCGAGCACCAGCGCCGCGAAGAGGTCATCCAGTACATCTACAGGAAGTACGGCCGCCAGCGCGCCGCGCTCACCGCGGTCGTCATCAGCTACCGGCCGCGCTCGGCCCTGCGCGACGTCGGCCGCGCGCTCGGCATCGACCTCGACCGCATCGATGCCGTCGCCAAGAGCCAGCACTGGTTCGACGGCCGCAGCATCAGCGCCGAGCGCCTGCGCGAGAACGGCTTCGACCCCGCCGCGCGCACCACGCGGCTGTGGGTCGAGCTCACCGAAACGCTGATCGGCTTCCCGCGCCACCTGAGCCAGCACCCCGGCGGCTTCGTCATCGCGCGCGACGACCTCGCCGAGCTGGTGCCGGTGGAGAACGCCGCCATGGCCGACCGCAACGTCATCCAGTGGGACAAGGACGACCTCGACGCGCTGCGCCTGCTGAAGGTGGACATCCTCGCGCTGGGCATGCTGTCGGCGATCCGGCGCGCGCTCGACCTCATCGGCGCCAAGCGCGGCGCGCCGCTGGCCATGCACCAGATCCCGCACGACGACGCCGTCTACGCGATGCTCGCGCGCGGCGACAGCATCGGCACCTTCCAGGTCGAGAGCCGGGCGCAGATGAGCATGCTGCCGCGCCTGAAGCCGAAGGCGTTCTACGACCTCGTGATCGAGGTCGCCATCGTGCGCCCCGGCCCCATCCAGGGCGGCATGGTCCACCCCTACCTGCGGCGTCGCAACGGCGAGGAAGCGGTCGACTACCCGAGCGACGAGGTGAAGAAGGCGCTCGAACGCACGCTCGGCGTGCCGATCTTCCAGGAACAGGTGATGCAGCTCGCCATCCTGGCCGCCGACTTCACGCCCGGCGAAGCCGACCAGCTGCGCCGCGCGATGGCGGCCTGGAAGCGCAAGGGGGGCCTCGGGCCGTTCTATGACCGCCTCGTCGGCCGCATGGTCGCCAAGGGCTACGAGCGCGAGTACGCCGAGCGCATCTTCAAGCAGATCGAAGGCTTCGGCGAATACGGATTCCCGGAAAGCCACGCCGCCAGCTTCGCGCTGCTGGTCTACGTCAGCGCGTGGATCAAGCACCGCCACCCCGACGCCTTCCTCGCCGCGCTGCTGAACAGCCAGCCGATGGGCTTCTACGCCCCGGCGCAACTGGTGCGCGACGCGCGCGAGCACGGCGTGACGGTGCTGCCGCCCGACGTGCACCGCAGCGGCTGGGACACCGGGCTGGAAGGCGAGGGCGCTTGCGGGGATGGCCTGCGCGACGTGCGCCTGGGCTTCAGCCGCATCGCCGGCTTCCCCGAAGACGCCGCCATGCGCCTCGTCGCCGCGCGCCTGGCCGACGGCCCCTTCGCGAGCCCCGAAGATCTGGCCCGCCGCGCCACGCTCGACGCGCGCGCGCTGTCGCTGCTGGCGCAGGCCGATGCGTTGTTGCCGCTCACCGGCCATCGCCACCAGGCCGCCTGGGCGGTGGCCGGCGTCGACACGCGCGCCACGCCGATGCTGCGCGCCACGCGCACGCACGAAGGCGCGGTCGAGCTGCCCGCGCCGGGCGCGGCCGACACCGTGCTGGCCGACTACCGCAGCACGGGCTTGAGCCTGACGCAGCACCCGGTGGCCTTGCTGCGGCCCGAACTCGCCGCCTTCCAGGTGCAGCCCGCCGCCGTGCTGAACGGCTACCCGCACGGCCGGCTGGCGCGCGCCAGCGGCATCGTCACGCACCGCCAGCGCCCGGAAACGGCCAAGGGCGTCGTCTTCGTCACGCTGGAGGACGAGACCGGCGCCGTCAACGTCATCGTCTGGCCCACGGTGGCCGAAGCGCAGCGCCAGCCGCTGCTGGCGAGCACGCTGCTCACGGTGTACGGCGTCTGGCAGCGTGAAGGGGAGGTGCGCCACCTGGTGGCCAAGAAGCTGGTCGACCACTCGGCGCTGCTGCAGGGGCTGGCGTCGAAGAGCCGCAACTTCCGTTGACAATCCGCGCCATGTCCCTGCAACTGCCCATCGAATGGCTGCCCGCCGGCGGCGCCCCCGAACAACTGCTGGTCCTGCTGCACGGCGTGGGCGCCAGCGGCAGCGGCATGGCCGGCTTCGCGCAGATGCTGCGCAACGAATTCCCGCAGGCCGCCGTGCTGGCGCCCGATGCGCCGAACCCGTTCGACGGCGGCGGCCTCGGCCGCCAGTGGTTCTCGGTTGCCGGTGTCGACGAGGCCAACCGCCCGGCGCGCGTGGCCGCCGCGCTGCCGGCGCTGGTCGACTGGGTCAAGGCGACGCAGCGGCGCCTGGGCGTCGGCCCGGCGGCCACCGCGCTCGCCGGCTTCTCGCAGGGCGGCATCCTCGCGCTCGAGGCGGCCGCGCTCGAAGACGGACTCGCCGGCCGCGTGCTCGCCTTCGGCGCGCGTTATGCGCAGCTGCCAGCGGCGGCGCCGCGCCACACCACCGTGCACCTGTTCCACGGCGCCGCCGACCCCGTGATCGCTGCCACGCACGCGCGCGCCGCGCTCGAACACCTGGGCGCGCTGAACGGCGACGCCACGATGGACGTTGCCGAAGGCATCGGCCACGAACTGCACCCCGTGCTGGCGCAGCGTGCGCTGTTCCGCCTGCGCAACCACATCCCCGCGCGCACCTGGGCCGCCGCGCTCGGCGCCGTGCCGGGCCGGCCCGCCGCTGCCGACGACGACGAAGAGCGTTGATCCCCATGCTGTACCTGCTGTCGCCTTCGAAGGCGCTCGACTACGAGACCCCGGTGCCCGCCGCGGTCGAGAAGAAGGCCACCGAGCCGCTGTTCGCCGACGACGCGGCGGCGCTGATCGAGGTCATGCGCCGCAAGACGCCGGCCCAGGTGGCGAGCCTGATGGACCTGTCGGATGCGCTCGCCACGCTCAACGTCGGCCGCTATGCCGCCTGGCAGCGCGCGGCCACGCCGGCCAACAGCAAGCCGGCCGTGCTCGCCTTCGACGGCGACGTCTACGACGGCCTGCAGGCGAAGACGCTGAAGGCCGCCGACCTCGCCTGGGCGCAGGAGCACGTGGTGCTGCTGTCCGGCCTGTACGGCGTGCTGCGACCGCTCGACCGCCTGCAGCCCTACCGCCTGGAGATGGGTACGGCCGTGAAGACCCCGCGCGGCAAGGACCTCTACGCGTACTGGGGCGACACCCTCGCCCAGCACCTGAACGCGCGCCAGGCCGGCGAGGCGCGGCCGGTGGTCGTCAACCTGGCCTCGATCGAATACTCCCGCGCCGCGCTGCGCCCGGCGCTGCGCGCGCGCGTCATCGACTGCGTGTTCGAGGACTGGAAGGCCGGCCAGTACAAGATCATCAGTTTCTTCGCCAAGCGCGCGCGCGGCGCGATGGCGCGCTGGGCCATCGAGCACCGCGTGAAGACGCCGAACAAGCTCGAAGGCTTCGACGCCGACGGCTACGCCTTCGACGCCGCCGCGTCCACGCCCGACCGGCTCGTCTTCCGCCGCCGCACCGCCGCCTGAGGTGGCGGCCGGCGGTTACGCCGCGTGACATTGCGGCGGCCCCGGCCGGCCCGCCTGCGCGCGCCGTGCTTTGCGACAATTGCGCCATGAGCACCGCCACCCAGACCGTCACCGAGGACCTGCGTCGCTGGATCATCGCCCAGGCCGAGGCCGGCTGCCGGCCGGAAGACATCGTCGCCGCGATGACGAAGAGCGGCTGGGACGAGGACGTCGCGCTCGACGCGCTCGAGAACACGCTGCGCGACCGGCTCGACCAGGTCGCGCGCGAACGCGCCTCGATCCCGCCGCCGGTGCCCGTGCCCGAGCCGACGGTCGGCGGCGGCCACCCGGTGCTCGACGGCGGCGACCGCGAGGTGCGCGTGCTGCTGAAGATGCAGAGCCCGCGCGTCATCGTCTTCGGCGGCCTGCTGTCCGACGAGGAATGCGACGCGCTGGTCGAACTGGCCAAGCCCAAGCTCGCGCGTTCCGAGACCGTGGTCAACGCCACCGGCGGCAGCGAGGTCAATGCCGCGCGCACCAGCGAAGGCATGTTCTTCGACCGTGGCGCCATCGGCCTCGTCGACCGCATCGAGCGCCGCATCGCGCGCCTCGTCAACTGGCCGGTCGAGAACGGCGAAGGCATCCAGGTGCTGCACTACAGCCCGGGCGCCGAATACAAGCCGCACCACGACTACTTCGACCCCGTGCACCCCGGCACCGCCACCATCCTGCAGCGCGGCGGCCAGCGCGTCGGCACCGTCGTCATGTACCTCAACACCCCCGCGGCGGGCGGCGGCACCACCTTCCCGGACGTCGGCCTCGAGGTCGCGCCGATCAAGGGCAACGCCGTCTTCTTCAGCTACGACCGCGCGCACACCGTCACCAAGACGCTGCACGGCGGCGCGCCGGTGATCGACGGCGAGAAGTGGGTGGCGACGAAGTGGCTGCGCGAGCGCGTCTTCGTCTGACCCGCCGTCAACCTGAAGCCATCGACTGCGTTGTGGTCAAGGCGCACTCCGCGCTGCCCACGACATCCCAGGATTCCTCCATGAACAAGCTCATCGCCCTGCTCGCCGCCGCTGCCTTCTCGACCGGCGTGCTGGCCCAGGCCGCCGCCCCGGCCGCCCCGGCCGCTCCCGCGGCGCCCGCCGCCCCGGCCGTTGCCGCCGCCCCGGCCAAGGCCGAAGCCGCGAAGCCGGCCGCCGCGAAGAAGACCGTCAAGGCCAAGAAGGCCACGAAGAAGGCCAAGGACGCCGCCAAGGCCGCCTGATCGACCTGAAGCCCGGGGCTCGGTGTCCCAGCACCTGCATTCGCCGGTGCTGAGCACGCGCGGCCCCGGGGCCCCGCGCGGCCGCGGCGCGCAGCCTCGCGCGCCTCGTCAACGGCCCGGTCGACAACGGCCCGAGCGCCGAAGACCTCCCGCACCGCATTCGGGTGGCGACGAAGTGGCTGCGCGGGCGCGTCGTCGTCCGACGGCGCTCAGCTGAACGCCTGCAGCGCGCCCCACGCCGCCGCGCCCGACAGCAACAGCAGCGTGCCCACGCGCAGCCCGTAGGCAAGCCCGCCGGCCACGAAAGCCGTCACCGCGCGCGTGAGCGAGTTCGCCGCCACCGCCGTCAGCACCGCCAGCAGCGCCGCCGGCGCCGCCAGTGCGCCCTGACCGTGCAGCGTGCCCACCGCCGCGATGCTGGCGTGCGCGTCCGCGACGGCGCCGAGCGCGGCGCTGACCAGCACGCCGTCGGCGCCGAAGCGGCGCTGCGCCCAGCCCACGCCGAGCGTCACCGCGCCCAGCAGCAGCGCGACGATGACCGCCTCGCGCACGCGCAGCGGCCCGCCGCTGCGGGCCGCCGGCGCGCCGGCCGCCGCCCCCTTCGCGCGCCACAGGCCACCGGCCAGCGCCACCGCGAGGCCGGCGCCCGCCACCGGCAGCAGCGGCGGTACGAGCGCCGGGCTCACCGCGCCCAGCAGCACCAGCGCCTGCAGCCAGGTGGCGGCGGTCGACAGCATCGCGCCGGCCTCGCAGGCGGCGGCGCTCGCCGGCTCGGCGCGGGCGCGCGCGCCCATCGACGCAATCGTCGCCGTGCTCGACACGAAGCCGGCGAAGAAGCCCGACAGCGCCAGCCCGGCGCGTGCGCCGAACAGCCGCAGCGCCACGTGGCCGGCGGCCTGCAGCGCCAGGATCAGCAGCACCAGCAGCCCGAGCGCGCGCGGTGCCGGCCCGCCCAGCGCCGGCAGCGGCTCGGGTGGCAGCAGCGGCAGCGCGACGAGCGCGAAGGCAGCGAGCAGCAGCGCGTCGTGCAGCTCGCCCTCGCTCAGCAGCGTGGTCGCGAAGCGGTGCAACCGCTCGCGCGCCGCCAGCAGCAGCGCCACCACGGCGGCCGCGCCGCCGCCCAGCGCCGGCGCCTGCACCGACAGCACGCCGACGAGGTAGGTGACGACGAGCGCCAGCTCGGTCGTCAGCCCGGGGTCGACCGGGCCCGGCCTGGCCAGGCTGCGCCGGTACGCGACGACCACCAGCGCGATCACCGCCGCCGCGCCCAGCGCCACCAGCAGCGGCTGGCCGAGCGCCTGCGCCAGCCCGCCGCCGAAGCCGGCGAGCGCGAAGCTGCGGATGCCCGCGGCCTCGCGGTCGTGGCCGCGGCCCTTGCGGCGCTCGCGCTCCAGCCCGATCAGCAGGGCGCCGCCAAGCGCGACGGCCAGCCCCAGCACGAGCGATTCCGTGCCCTCGCTCAACGGCCCAGCCTCTGCAGGTCGGCCGACCCCAGCACCTGGCGGCCGGGCTGCGGCGCGGCCGCCGCGCGCAGCAGCGCGCGCGCCACCGTGGCGCCGGCGATCGGTCGCCACGCGGCCGGGAACAGTGGCCCGAACGGCTTCGTGATCGCCAGGCCGAGCTTCTCGCCGAAGCGCTCGGGCTGGCCGAGCGCGTGGCGGTCGCCCGCCAGCAGCGAAGGCCGCGCGAGGATCAGCGACTCGAAGCCGAGCGCGGCCAGTGCCTCCTCGGCCTCGCCCTTCACGCGGCTGTAGAAGTTGGACGACCGCGGGTTGGCGCCCAGCGCCGACACGGCGGCGAAGGTGCGCACGCCGGCCTCGCGCGCGGCCTGCGCGAAGGCGAGCACGGCATCGAAGTCGACGGCGCGGAAGGCGGCCTGCGAGCCCGCCACCTTGATCGTCGTGCCGAGCGCGCAGAACGCGGTGTCGGCCGCCGGCAGCGCGGGCAGCGCGGCGAAGTCGACCACGTGCACCACCTGGCCGGGCGCCGCCGCCAGCGGCCGCCGCACCAGCAGGTGCAGCGGGCCGGGGTCGGCCCACCCGCGCGCGATCTCCCGGCCGACGAGGCCGGTGGCGCCGGCCAGCAGCGCCGCGTTCACAGCCGCTGCTCGCGGAAGAAGCCCAGCTTCTCCTGCGCGACGCGGTCGCTGTAGCCGAACAGCACCCAGTCGTCCGCGGCGTGCAGCGTGTAGGGCACCCAGCCGGGCACGACGACCACGTCGTGCGGCGCGAGGTCGAAGCGCGTGTCGCCGAGCGCGATCGTGCCGCGCCCCTCGACGCCGATGAAGACCATCGCGTCGCTGCTGCGGTAGGCCTGGGTCGCGAAACCGGCCGGCAGCAGGCGCACCATCGTCGCCATCGTCGGCATCGCCCAGCCGCCGTCGACCGGGTTCACGTAGCGCATCAGGTGGCCGTGGTGGGCGTCCGGCGCGCCGGCGCGGGCCAGCGCGAACAACGCCTCGCGCGTGCGCTCGTACGGGTAGTTGAAGACCGGCGAATTGAGCGTGCCATGCCGGTGGCCCACCGGCATCAGGCCGCTGCCGTAGCGCGCCAGCGAATCGCCAGCCGGCCGCGTGATGGCGGCTTCGTCGTGCTCGTGGTCCTGGCGGAAGCCGGCGTTGAAGAAGGCCAGCATCGGGATGTCCAGGCCGTCGAGCCAGACCATCGGGCCGTCGGCCTCGTGGCCGTGGTGGTGCCAGGTCCACGAGGGCGTGATGACGAAGTCGCCCGGCGCCATGATCGTCTTCTCGCCGTCGACCGCGGTGTACGCGCCGTGCCCTTCGACGACGAAGCGCAGCGCGCTCTGCGTGTGGCGGTGCGCCGGCGCCACCTCGCCCGGCATGATCAGCTGCAGGCCGGCGTACAGGCTGGTCGTGATCTGGCTCTGCCCCGCGAGTGCGGGGTTCTCCAGGATCAGCACGCGGCGCTCGGCCTCCTTCGCGCTGATCTGCCCGGCCGATTCCAGCACCAGCGGCCGAATGTCGCCGTAGCGCCAATGATGGGCCGCCAGCAGCGGCGGCGGCTGCAGCGGCACCAGCGATTTCAGGCGCGTCCACAGCGGCGCCAGGTGGTGCGGCTGCAGGCGTTCGTAGTAGGCGGCGCGGCCGGCTTCGGCGGCGCCGGGATCGGTCGAGTTCATCGGTGTTTCCCCGTGCGAAGGGCGAGCGTAGCCGATGCCGATCCGCGCGTTTGCCGCAGCTTGCCGCGGGGGGAGGCGGCCCCTAGACTGCCGCCTCCATGCCCACCGCGCCCCACGTCGACAGCCCCCGCACCGGCGGCGCCGCGCCCGCGGCATGAGCTTCTTCGCCGAGCGCTGCGGCGCCTGGGGTGCCGCCGCCAGCGAGCGCCTGCTGCGCGAGGTGCAGGAACGCGGCCTCGAGCGCGTTCGCGTGGCCTTCGCCGACCTGCACGGCCTGCAACGCGGCAAGACGCTGATGCCCGCGGCGCTGCAGGGCGCGCTCGAGAACGGCGTCGGCGTCGTCAGCACGCTGCTGCTGAAGGACAGCTCGGACCGCACGGCATTCAAGGTGTTCGAGCCCGGCGCGCTCGACGGCCTGCCCGGCTTCGGCCACGCGAACAACCTCGTGCTCGTGCCCGACCCGAGCAGCTTCACCACGCTGCCATGGGCGCCCGGCACCGGCTGGCTGCGCGGCGACCTCTTCTTCGACGATGGCCGGCCGGTCGCGGTGGAGCCGCGGCGCGTGCTGCGCGCGGCGGTGGAGGCGCTGGCCGGCGCGGGCTTCGGCCTCGTCTGCGGGCTCGAGGTCGAGTTCCACGTCTACCGCATCGTCGACGACGGCCTCGACCCCGCGCAGGCCGACTGGCCCGGCGAGGCGCCGCGCGTGCAACTGCTGCACCCGGGCTGGCAGCTGCTCGGCGAAGCGCATGCCGACCGCGCCGAGGAGGCGCTGGCCGTCGTGCAACGCACCGCGCAGGGCCTGGGGCTGCCGCTGCGCTCGCTGGAGATCGAGCTCGGCCCGAGCCAGGTCGAGGCGGTGTTCGACCCCTGCGACGCGCTCACCGCGGCCGACCGCATGGTCGCCTTCCGCAACGGCGTGAAGCAGGCGCTGCGGCGCGCCGGCTACCACGCCACCTTCGTCTGCCGGCCGCCGTTCGACAACGTCATGGCCAGCGGCTGGCACCTGCACCAGTCGCTCGTCGAACTGGCGAGCGGGCACAACGCCTTCGTGCGCGAGCGCCCCGCCGGCCGGCCGGACGAGGCCACGCAGTGGCTGTCCGACACCGGCGCGCAGTGGCTCGCCGGCCTGCTGGCGCACGCCGCCGGCGCCACCGCGCTGGCGGTGCCCACCGTCAACGGCTATGGCCGCTTCCGCCCGAACGCAATGGCGCCGATGGCCGCGCTGTGGGCGCGCGACCACCGCGGCGCGATGCTGCGCGTGCTGGGCGGCGCCGGCGACGCCGCCACGCGCATCGAGAACCGCGTCGGCGAGCCGCTCGCCAACCCCTACCTGTACCTGGCCTCGCAAGTGTTTGCAGGCCTCGACGGGCTGGCGCGCCGCCTCGTGCCGCCGCCGGCCGCCGCCGAGGTCTACGGCGGCCACGGCGAGCCGCTGCCGACTTCGCTGGCCGCCGCGCTGGATGCCTTCGCGGCCGACGCCGTGCTGCAGCAAGGCCTGGGCGCGCCGCTCGCGCACCTCTACGACACCGTCAAGCGGCACGAGATCGCGCGCCACGCCGTCGCCGGCGACGCGCTTGCCTGGGAGCGGCGCGAATACTTCGCGCGCTACTGAAACACGAAACACGCCCATGGCCACCGTCACCGCCCACCTCGTCGAAGCGAACGGCACGCGCCACACGGTGCAGGCGCGCGCCGGCAAGAGCCTGATGCGCGCCGCCACCGACGCCGGCATCGACGCCATCGCCGCCGACTGCGGCGGCTGCCTCACCTGCGCCACCTGCCACGTCATCGTCGACCCGGCCTGGGCGGCGCGCCTGCCGCCGCCGGAAGGCGACGAACTCGCGATGCTCGAGATGACCGCGTCGCCGCGCGAGCCGACGAGCCGGCTGTCGTGCCAGATCACGCTCGAGCCGGCGCTCGACGGCCTCGAGGTGCGACTGCCGGCCACACAATACTGAATCTCTGGAGGGAGACCCACCTTGAAGATCATCGAACTGGCGGCGCGCGCCTGCGCGGTGCTGGCCGGCGTGCTGCTCACCGTCATCACGCTGATGACCTGCGTGAGCCTGATCGGGCGCAACACGACCGGCTGGACCATCGTCGGCGACTTCGAGCTCTCGGGCTCGGCCGCCGGCGCCGCGGTGGCGCTGTTCCTGCCGTGGTGCCAATGGCGGCGCGGCAACATCATCGTCGACTTCTTCACCGCGAAGGCCTCCGAGGGCACGAACGCGCTGCTCGACCGCCTGGGCGCGCTGCTCTTCGCCGCCGCGATGGCGCTGATGACCTGGCGCACCGCGGTCGGCGGCCTG
Organism: Pseudomonadota bacterium; assembly: GCA_963204815.1. Lineage (GTDB taxonomy): Bacteria > Pseudomonadota > Gammaproteobacteria > Burkholderiales > Burkholderiaceae_C > Rubrivivax. Next base: position 13,347 of record CAUJHQ010000103.1, read on the forward strand.
AAGGCCTGGGAATCGCAGTCGGGCTCGATGATGCTCGGCTTCCCGGAGTGGATCGTCTACGTGTTCATGGTGCCGCCGCTGGCGCTGTGCGTGCTGATCGGGCTCGTGCAGGCCGCGCGCGGCTTCGAAGGGGCCCAGGCATGAGCCCGATCGCGCTGACGCTGCTGATCTTCGGGATCATGTTGCTGCTGATGGCGATCCGCACGCCGATCGCGATCGCGATGTTCATCGCCGGCGCCACCGGCTACGTGCTGAAGGCCGGGCTGCTGCCGCTGGAGAACTTCCTCAACACGCAGGCCTTCGCGCGCTTCGCCAGCTACGACCTGAGCGTGATTCCGCTCTTCATCCTGATGGGCAACTTCGCCACCCAGGGCGGCATCTCGCGCGCACTGTTCCAGTTCGCGAGCGTCGTCATGGCGCGCTTCAAGGGCGGGCTGGCGATGGCCTCGGTGCTGGCCTGCGCGGCCTTCGGCGCGATCTGCGGCTCGTCGGTCGCGACGGCGGCGACGATCACCTCGGTGGCGCTGCCGGAGATGCGCCGCCACGGCTCAGCGGCCGCCTGGCCACCGGCACGCTGGCCGCCGGCGGCACGCTGGGCATCCTGATCCCGCCGAGCGTGCCGCTCGTCATCTACGCCATCCTCGCCGAGCAGAACATCGCCAAGCTGTTCGCCGCCGCGATGGTGCCGGGCATCCTCGCGATGCTGGGCTACATGGTGGCGATCGCGATCTACGTGCGCGTGGTGCCCGGCCACGCGCCCGAGCACGAGGAAGCGCCGCAGCTCACGAAGGAGGCGATCTGGGGCGTGCTGCCGATCGCGGCGATCTTCCTCATCGTCTTCGGTGGCATCTACACCGGCAAGTTCACGCCCACCGAAGGTGCGGCCGTGGGCGCGGCGGCGACCTTCGTCGCCGCGCTCGCCAAGCGCGAGATCACCTGGGCCAAGTTCAAGCAGTGCTTCTACGCCACCGCCGAGGCGTCGGCGATGATCTTCATGATCTTCCTCGGCGCCGACCTGATGAACGCGGCGCTCGCGCTGACGCAGGTGCCGGCGCAGCTGGCCGGCGTGGTGCAGGGCTGGGGACTGAGCCCGTACATGGTGGTCGCGGCGATCCTGCTCTTCTACGTCGTGCTCGGCGCCGTGATGGACGAGCTGTCGATGATCCTGCTGACGATCCCGATCTTCTTCCCGATGATCATGGGCCTGGACTTCGGCATGCCCAAGGAGAGCGTCGCCATCTGGTTCGGCATCATGGTGCTGATGACGGTGGGCTTCGGGCTGCTGGCGCCGCCGGTGGGGCTGAACGTGTACGTCGTCAACGGCCTCGCGAAGGACATCCCCATTGCCGAGAGCTACCGCGGCGTCATGCCCTTCCTCATCAGCGACACGGTGCGCACGCTGCTGCTGCTGTTCTTCCCGCCGATCTCGCTGTGGCTCGTGAAGTACATCGGATGAGGGTGAACCATGACGGCGGCGCCACGGCGCTGCCGTTATTTTCGCGAGCTGTTCCTTCCATTTCCGCTCATCCCAGGAGCCCCACATGAAACGCCGTTCCTTCGTCCAGGGTGCCGCCGCGGCCGCCGCGCTCGGCACGCCCCTCGCCGCGCTCGCGCAGCAGACCGTGACGCTGAAGTTCCACACCTTCATGGCACCGCAGAGCAACGTCTGGCTGACGATGCACAAGCCTTGGATGGACAAGGTCGAGAAGGACTCGGGCGGCCGCATCAAGTTCGAGGGCTACCCGGCCATGCAGCTCGGCGGCACGCCGGTGCAGCTGTACGACCAGGCGCGCGACGGCGTCGTCGACGTCGTCTGGACGCTGCCCGGCAACACCGCCGGCCGCTTCCCGCGCATCGAGGCCTTCGAGCTGCCGTTCATGATGAACAACGCCGAGGCGACGTCGAAGGCCTACTGGGAATACGTGCAGACCGTCGCCCCCGACGAGTTCAAGGAAACCCACGTCATCGCGCTGCAGGTGCACGGCCCGGGCATGTTCCATTCGGCCACCAAGCAGGTGCGCAGCGCCGCCGACCTGAAGGGCATGAAGGTGCGCGGCCCGACGCGCCAGGTCACCAAGCTGCTGGGTTCGCTGGGCGCCATTCCGGTGGGCATGCCGCTGCCGCAGATCCCCGACGCGCTGTCCAAGGGCACGATCGAAGGCTGCGTGATCCCCTGGGAGGTGGTGCCCTCGGTCAAGGTGCACGAGCTGACCAAGTTCCACAGCGAGTTCGACAGCACCGGCCCGGCGCTCTACACCACCACCTTCGTGATGGCGATGAACAAGGCCAAGTACGACGGCCTGGCGCCCGACCTGAAGAAGGTCATCGACGCCAACTCGGGCATGGCCACCTCGGCCTGGCTGGGCAAGACGCAGCAGTCCAACGATGCCGTCGGCCGCAAGAGCGCCGTCGACCGCGGCAATTCGATCGTGCAGATCAGCGCCGCCGCGCGCGAGGAGTTCATCAAGCTGTCCGCGTCGGTCGACGACGAGTGGGTGGCCGACATGAACAAGCGCGGCTTCGACGGCAAGAAGCTGCTGCAGACGGCGAAGGACCTCATCGCCAAACACGGCAAGGGCTGAGGCTGGACGGGCAAGGCCGGAAGGCCTTGATCGCCTGCCGAAGGCCGCGGCGCGATTTCACGCGCCGTGGCCGGGTGGCGGCCAAAGAAAAGGGGCCGGCTGGCAGGCCGGCCCCGAAGGTTGGCGATCTCTGTGGGGTTGTGCCCCGATCGCCGGAGGGTCGCTCGGAGCCGGCCACAGGAGGAATCAGGCACCGGCTCCGAGGCGCACTCTAGGCGCCGGGCTCGCGCGGCCCCAGCGGCGCGTGACGAACGGCGGCCCGCGCGGCGCGAACTGCGCGCTCGGCGGACGAACCACCGGCCCGAGCGGCGCCCAGGGTCTTGCCGGACATTCAGGTCTTTCGCGGCCCGGGCTCAGCCCGCCGTGGCGCCGATCCAGGCCGCGCCGCGCACGCCCGAAGCGTCGCCGTGCAGCGCCGGCAGCAGGCGCGTGCGCACGGGGTCCTTCACGCCGCCGGAGAACACCCAGTCGCCCCACAGCGCCGGCACGCGCTCGTACAGGTGCGCCATGCGCGACACGCCGCCGCCGAGCACGATGACGTCGGGGTCGAGCAGGTTGATCACCGACGCCAGCGCGCGCGCCAGCCGGTGCGCGTGGCGTTCCAGCGTGGCGCGGCACGGTGCGTCGCCGGCCTGCGCGGCGGTGGCGATCTGCTCGGCCGTCAGCGCGCCGCCGTGGCGCGCCGCGTGGTCGCGCGCCAGGCCGGGGCCGCTGACCAGTGTCTCGATGCAGCCGCGGCGGCCGCAGTAGCAGGGCGGCGCCGGCTCGTCGGGCTCGCGCCAGGGCAACGGGTTGTGGCCCCACTCGCCGGCCAGGCCGTTCGGGCCGGTGAGCACGCGGCCGTGCACCGCGATGCCGGCACCGGTGCCGGTGCCGATGATGGCGGCGAAGACCACCGGCGCGCCGGCCCCGGCACCGTCGGTGGCTTCCGACAGCACCAGGCAGTTGGCGTCGTTGGCCATCGCCACCGGCTGGCCGACCAGCGCCACCAGGTCGCGCTGCAGCGGCCGGCCGTTGAGGGCCTCGGAGTTGGCGTTCTTCATCACGCCCGCGGGCGTCAGGCTGCCGGGCGTGCCGATGCCGATGCTGAACGGCGCGTGGCCGGCCTGCCGCGCCGCGTCGACCAGCATGCCGATCGCGGCCAGCGTGTCCTCGTAGCGCGCCGACGGCGTCGGGACGCGGCGGCGCCAGCGCTCGGCGCCGTCCGGGCCGAGCACGACGGCCTCGGTCTTCGTGCCGCCGAGATCGATGCCGAGGCGGTTCAAATCGGCTGCGTGCGGGCGGTGAGCCAGGCCAGCGCCGCACCGCCGACGCGCGGCGCCAGCCGTTCGCGCACGGTGGCGTGGTACGCGTTGAGCCACGCGATCTCGTCGGCGCGCAGCAGGGCGCGGTCGATGCAGCGCGTGTCGATCGGGCACAGCGTCAGCGTCTCGAACTCGAGGAAGTCGCCGAAGGCGCCGGCCTCGGGCGTGGCGGCCGGCACGTTGAGCACCAGGTTCTCGATGCGCACGCCCCATTGGCCGGGCCGGTACACGCCGGGCTCGATGGAGGTGATCATGCCGGGCTCCATGGCCATGTGGGCGTCGGGCACCGCCTTGCTGATGCTCTGCGGGCCTTCGTGCACGTTGAGGAAGTAGCCCACGCCGTGGCCGGTGCCGTGGCCGAACTCGATGCCTTCGGCCCACAGCGGGAAGCGCGCCAGGCTGTCGAGCATCGGGCTCAGCGTGCCGCGCGGGAAGCGCGCGCGCGACAGGTTCATCGTGCCCTTCAGCACCAGCGTGTAGTCGCGCTTCATCGCCGCGCTGACGTTGCCGATGGGCCAGACGCGCGTGATGTCGGTGGTGCCGCCCAGGTACTGGCCGCCGCTGTCGATGAGCAGCAGGCCGTCGCCTTCGATCACCGCGTGCGATTCGGCGGTCGCGCGGTAGTGCGGCATCGCGCCGTTGGCGTTGAAGCCGGCGATGGTGGAAAAGCTCAGGCCCACGAAGCCGGCACGCCGGGCGCGCGCGGCGCTGAGTTTCTCGTCGATGGTGAGTTCGGTGATGCGTTCCTGGCCCAGCGCGCCTTCGAACCAGGCGTAGAACTCGCACATCGCGGCGCCGTCCTCGGCCATCGCCTCGCGCACGAAGGCGGCCTCGGCGGCGGTCTTGCGGCTCTTCAGCAGCGTGCTCGGGTTGATCGCCTCGACGACGGCGGCGCCGGTGCCGACCTTCTCGCGCAGGCCCCAGGTGACGCGCCGGGGGTCGATCAGCAGCGTGTCGCCGCCGCCCAGCCGGGCCAATGCGGCCGCGGCGCCGGCGTAGGGCGCCAGCCGCACGCCGTCGGCGGCCAGCGTGGCGGCGAGCGCGGCGTCGATCTTGCCGTCGCCGACGAAGAGCGTGGCGCCCGCCGGCTCGACCAGCAGGTGGGCCAGGAACACCGGGTTGTAGGTGACGTCGCTGCCGCGCAGGTTGGTGATCCAGGCGATGTCGTCGACGGTGCTGACGAAGTGGTGCGTGGCGCCGGCGCGCGCCATGCCGTCGCGCACCGAGGCCAGCTTGTCGGCGCGGCTCTGCGCGGCCATCGGCGGCAGGTGCTCGTAGACCGGCTGCGCGGGCAGGGCAGGGCGGTCGGGCCAGATCGCGTCGAGCAGGTCGAGGTCGGTGCGCAGCACGACGCCGGCGGCGCCCAGCGCGCGCTGCAGCTGGCCGCCCAGCCCGAGGCCGAGCACCTGGCCGTCGACCGCCACCGTCTCGCCGGCGGGCACGCGGCCGGCCAGCCAGTCGATGAAGGTGGTGGCGGTGCCGGTGGCGATCTTCACGAGGTCGATGCCGGTGCCGGCGAGTTCGGCCTCCGCCTGCTCCCAGTAGCGGCTGTCCGCGAACAGCGCCGCCTCGGTCACGGTGACGACCAGCGTGCCCATCGAGCCGGTGAAGCCCGACAGCCACTCGCGCCCCTGCCAGCGCCCCGGCAGGTACTCCGACAGGTGCGGGTCGGCGGAGGGCACGAGCAGCGCGTGCACCTTCTCGTGGGCCAGCACCTCGCGCAGTTGCGTCAGGCGCAGGCGGATCGGCGAGGTGCGGGTGTCCATGGGCGGGCTCCGGGTGGGCGGTGGGCGATTCTAGGCAGGCGGCCAAGAGCGCGTAGCATCGGGCCGGAAGAACGGATCAGGAGATTCCATGCCCGGATTGCGCCCCGACGTCGACCCCGACGGCCTGCTCGAATACTCGGTCGTCTACACCGACCGCGCGCTCAACCACATGTCCAAGCGCTTCCAGCAGGTGATGCGCGACGTGTCGGCAACGCTGAAGGAGGTGTACGGCGCGCGCTCCGCGATCATCGTGCCCGGCAGCGGCAGCACCGGCATGGAGTCGGTGGCGCGCCAGTTCGCCGGCGGCAAGCCCTGCCTGATCGTGCGCAACGGCTGGTTCAGCTACCGCTGGACGCAGATCCTGGAAATGAGCGGCATCGCGCCGGACCCCGTCGTGCTGAAGGCGCGCCGCACCGGCCCCGGCGCCACCGCGCCGTTCGCGCCGTTCGCGCCGGCGCCGGTCGACGAGGTCGTGGCCGCGATCCGCCAGACCAAGCCGACGATCGTCTTCGCGCCCCACGTCGAGACCTCGGCCGGCATGATCCTGCCCGACGGCTACCTGCGCACCATCGCCGACGCCGTGCACGCCGAAGGCGGCATGCTCGCGCTGGACTGCATCGCCAGCGGCGCCGCCTGGGTGGACATGCGCGCCACCGGCGTCGACATCCTGCTCAGCGCGCCGCAGAAGGGCTGGAGCGCCACGCCTTGCGCCGGCCTCGTGATGCTCTCCGATCACGCGCGCGAACGCATCGACGGCACGCAGAGCACGAGCTTCTCGCTCGACCTGAAGAAGTGGCTCTCCATCATGGAGACCTACGAAAGCGGCGCCCACGCCTACCACGCCACCCTGCCGACCGATGGACTGGTGCACCTGCGCGACGCGATGGCCGAGTTGCGCGCCTTCGGCTTCGCGAAGGCCAAGGAAGCGCAGTTCGAGCTGGGGCGCCGCGTGCGCGCGATGTTCGCCGAGCGCGGCATTTCGAGCGTGGCGGCCGAGGGCTTCGGCGCCCCCGGCGTCGTCGTCAGCTACACCGACCGCAGCGACTGGCAGAACACCAGCGCCTTCGCCGCCCAGGGCCTGCAGATCGCCGCCGGCGTGCCGCTGGCCTGCGACGAAGGGCCGGACTTCAAGACCTTCCGCGTCGGCCTGTTCGGCATCGACAAGTGGCAGAACCTGGACCGCACGGTGGAGACGCTGCGCAAGGCGCTGGACGCCGTCCGGTAGGCCCGCTCAGGCCGTCGCGCTGTACAGCGCGGCGCCCACCGGTGCGAGGTTCGCGCCGTCCCAGAAGCGCACCGCCTCGATGCCGGCCAGCGACAGCGTGCCCAGCGTCGAGGTCTCGCCGGTGCCGGCGTTGGTGCGTGTCAGCGTGAGGGCGCTCTTGTCTTCCGACAGCGACCAGCGCGCGCCCTGCACCTTCTTCACGAAGACGACGTCGCGGCCCTCGCCGCCGTCGAACGACAGGTCGCCGCCGTTCCAGAACACGCGGTCGTTGCCGGCGCCGCCGGCGATGCGGTCGCCGAAGACATTGGCGACGAAGCTGTCGTTGCCGCTGCCGCCGCTGGCTTCGGTGACGCGGCTCCCCTTGGCGATGAAGAGGTTGTTGCGGCCGTCGTAGCTGGGCGTGCCCAGCACCGACGCGACGCTGCGCCCGCCGCTGGTCAGCGCCGAGTACTGCGCGCGCGTGAAGCCGGTGTCCGCGTAGGGGTCGCGGATGCCCATCGAACTCCAGCGGCCGGGGCGCAGGTCGATCAGGTTGTTCTTCGTCTGGTTCGACAGGTCGATCGCGGTGCCGACGTTCGGGTTCCAGATCGTCTGCGAGATTGCCGCGTCCGTCGCCCAGGAGTAGGTGCCGGCGCTGGTGGTCGTCGAGGCGCCGTACAGGTACTGCAGCGCGGCGATGTCCAGCCCCTGCAAGGTGCTCGCGTGCACCGGCTGGCGCGACAGCGTGTTGTTCTCGCCGGCCACGATGCGCCGCATGTTCGGCCCGTTGCGGTACGACATCAGCGTGTTGTTGCGGTGGTCGTCGGCCGCCGCCAGGTAGGGCCCCGGTGTGCCGCCGCCGCCGGCGTTGTAGTTGCCCGGGTGCTTCAGGCCGATGGCGTGCGCGGTCTCGTGCAGCAGCACCTGCCAGCCGTAGGTGCCTTCTTCCCAGCCGCCGGCGAAGCTGCCCTGGTTGGCGGCCAGCATCACCTGCGAGCCCTCGCCCGGGTAGCGCGCGTAGCCGGCGCTGGCGCCCTGCACGTTGGCGCCGTACTTGAGGTCGCCGCCGCTCTCGACCTGCTCGAACCGCACGTCGATCACGGCCGAGAACTGCGCCAGCGCGTCGCGCACGCGCTGGCGCTGCGCGTCGTCCAGCGCCTGGAAGCCGTTCGCGTCCTGCGCGGCCAGGCCGTCGGCGCTTTCGATGAAGCTGTAGGTGAGCGTCTTGCGGGCCACCGCCGACGGCACGCTGCCGTCGGCCCCGGGCTCGTGGAACCAGCGGCGGCCGCCGGCGAGCAGCGCGTCGATGCGCAGGTTGCCGCTCGGCTTCAGGCGGTCGATGTAGGTGGCGGCGGCCGTGGCGGCCCGCGCCGACGACAGCGTCACCTGCGTCGACGGCACCACCGCGGCGCCGGCCACCGCGGCGGCCTGCACCGGCGCTGGGGCGCGCGCCGCCAGTGTCGCTGCCTGCTGGCCCCAACGGACGATCTGCGAAACGACGGCCATGCCCACCCGATGCCGGGGACATCCCGGTTCGTCCTCGGGTGATCGGCCGAGCAGCGCCGCTTCTGGAGCGCTGTTCGCGTGATCGAATGCGCGGCCGTCGTGCTAGGCGGCCGTGGCCGGCGTCAGAACGGCAGCGCCAGCGGCTTCGTCGCGGCCTTGCCGGGCTCGAGGTCGTCGCCCGGCAGGTCGCGCTGGTAGCCGGCCACGGCCAGCGGCACGAAGGCCTTCAGCCAGGCCGTGCGGTCGGCCGGCGGGGCCGAGCCGGCGGCCGGGGGCTGGGCGCGGCATGCGGCGCCGGCCTCGCCGCCGGGAATGCAGTCCAGCCGCTGGTAGTGCAGGTAGCCGAGCTGCTTGTCCACGATGTGCATCTCCGAGCGCACCGGCAGCGGCGGCAGTTCGGCCTTCAGCGCCTTCAGCGCCGGCGCCAGCCGCTCGGCCAACGCCGGGGCGAGCGGCTCCGGGCTCAGCTGCAGCGCCTCGCAATGGCGCAGCGTGCCGACGTTGGCCGCCTCGCGGAAGGCGGCGGGGGCGGCTTCGCAGCGCTCGGCGTCCAGCCAGCGCGGCAGCACGCCCATCGCCTGGTACGACTGCGAGAAACCACCGCCGCTGGGCATCGAGATCGGCTTGCGGTTGAAGCGGGCGACGATCACGCTCTTCAGCTGCGGGCCGGCGAACTGGCCGAGCGCCATCGAGGTCATCAGCACGCCGCGTGCGGTCTCGGCGTCGTGGTCCCAGGCGGCGAGCAGCGTCCAGTCGCCGGCTGGCACGACGAGCTGGCGCTTGGCGCCCAGCCATCCGACCGTGACGAAGCCCGGGCCCTTCAGCGTCTGCCCGGGCTGCAGCGTGATCGAGCCGGTTTCCAGCGGCGCGCTGAAACTCGCCACCGTGGCCACCGGCGCGGTCTGCGGCGTGGCTGCGGCGGCGGTGTCGGTCTTGGGCAGCGAGAGCTTCGCCATCGCCGCGAAGGCGCCGTTCGGGAAGGCCTTCAGGTAGGCCTGGTAGGCCTCGGGCGAGTTCAGGCGCGTCGCCGACTGCCAGAGTTCCATCTCGTAGGCCGAGGGCGCGGCCGGAGCCGGCTGCTGCGCGGCGGCGCCGAAGGCCAGCGTGGCGACCAGCAGGGCGATGACGTGAGGGCGGCGGACGGACATGGGCGGTCCCGGGAGTGGCATTGCACTCATTCTCGCCGCTCGCCGGCGGCCGGCCGCTACAGGTCGGTGCGCAGCTTCCAGATCTCGGGGAACAGCACGGTGTCCAGCATCTTGCGCAGGTAGCCGACGCCGTTGGTGCCGCCGGTGCCGCGCTTGAAGCCGATGACACGCTCCACCGTCGTCACGTGGCGGAAACGCCAGAGCCGGAACGCGTCTTCCAGGTCGGTGAGCTCCTCGCCCAGCTGGTACAGGTCCCAGTGGGTCTCGGGCGCGCGGTACACCTGCAGCCAGGCCTGTTCGACGCCGTCGTCGGCGGTGTAGGGCTGGGTCCAGTCTCGTTCGACGTGGCTGGCCGGCACCGCGAAGCCGCGGCGCGCCAGCAGGCGCAGCGCTTCGTCGTAGAGGCTGGGCGCGCGGTAGGCCGCCTCGACGTGGGCCAGCAGGTCGGGGCGGTGTTCGTGCGGCTTCAGCATCGCGGCGTTCTTGTTGCCCAGGCTGAACTCGATGCAGCGGTACTGCCAGCTCTGGAAGCCGCTGCTGTTGGCCAGGTAGGGCCGGATCGCGCTGTACTCGGGCGGCGTCATCGTCGCCAGCACGTCCCAGGCGTGCACCAGCTGTTCCATGATCTTCGAGACGCGCGCCAGCATCTTGAAGGCCGGCGCCATGCGGTCGGCGGCGACGGCGGCGATGGCGGCGCGCAGCTCGTGCAGCATCAGCTTCATCCACAGCTCGCTGGTCTGGTGCTGCACGATGAACAGCATCTCGTCGTGGCCGGGGCTGAGGGGCTGCTGCGCGTTCAGCACCTTGTCGAGGTGCAGGTAGTCGCCGTAGCTCATGTCGGCGCTGAAGTCGAGCTTCGCGTCGTGGTGTTCGACCGGGGTCGAATGCATCGGGCAGCCGCTCATGGCGTGGGCTCCTTCAGGTCACCGCGTGGCGGCGGTTGAATTCGGGGCGGCGCCACTCGCCGCTGTCCAGCACCTGCTGCACGTGCAGCGCGGCGTCGAAGGCGTCGACGAAGCGCAGGTACAGCGGCGTGAAGCCGAAGCGCAGGATGTCGGGCGCCCTGAAGTCGCCGATCACCTGGCGCGCGATCAGCGCCTGCACCACCGGGTAGGCGATCTCCGGGTGCGCGAAGCAGACCTGGCTGCCGCGCACGGCGTCGTCGGTGGGCGAGGCCAGCGCCAGCTGCGGGCAGCGCGCCGCCACCTCGTCGGCGAACAGCTTCGACAGCGCCAGCGACTTGCGGCGCAGTGCGGCCATGCCGCCGTACGCCTCGGCGGCGAGCACGCTGTCGACGCCGCACTCCAGCGCCGCCATCGACAGCACCGCCGGCGTGCCGCACAGGTAGCGCGCGATGCCGGGCGCCGGCCGGTAGCCGGGCGTGAACTCGAACGGCGCCGCATGCCCCATCCAGCCGGCCAGCGGCTGCCAGAAGCGTTCGGCGTGGCGCGGGTGCGCCCACACGAAGGCCGGCGCGCCGGGGCCGCCGTTGAGGTACTTGTAGCCGCAGCCGATGGCGAAGTCCGCGTTCGCACCGGTCAGGTCGACCGGCACGGCGCCGGCGCTGTGCGCCAGGTCCCACACCGTCAGCGCGCCGGCGGCGTGCGCCGCGGCCGTGACGGCGGCCATGTCGTGCATGCGGCCGGTGCGGTAGTTCACGTGCGTGAGCATCAGCACGGCGATGCCGCCGTCGAGCCGCGCCGCGATCTCGTCGGCCTCGCACAGCACGAGCTCGAAGCCGCGCTCGCGAGCCAGCGACTCGGCGATGTAGAGGTCGGTCGGGAAGTTGCTGCGCTCGCTGAGGATCACCTTGCGCGCCGGCGCATCGGCGGCGGCGATGTGCAGCGCCGCCGACAGCACCTTGAAGAGGTTCACGCTCGTCGAGTCGGCGACGACGAGTTCGCCGGCGCCGGCACCCACCAGGCGCGCGATCTTGTCACCGATGCGCTGCGCCAGCGTGATCCAGCCGGCCGTGTTCCAGCTCCGGATGAGGTCGCGGCCCCATTCCTCGGTGAGCACGTGCTGCACGCGCGCGGCGGTCGCCTTCGGCAGCACGCCGAGCGAGTTGCCGTCGAGGTAGATCACGCCGTCGGGCAGCGCGAACTGCTCGCGCAGCGGGGCCAACGGGTCGGCGGCGTCGAGTGCCAGGGCGTCGTCTCGGGTCATCACAGGGCTCTCAGGATGGCGCGTGCATCAGTCGAGCGCGCGCAGGATGGCGCGCACGGGTGAAGCGTCCGCGGTGGTCAGTTTCAGCGGCAGCGCGATCAGTTCGTAGTCGCCTTCCGGCACGCCGTCGAGCACCAGGTTCTCCAGCACGCGCAGGTCGCGCCGACGGATGACCTGGTGGCTGTCCAGCGTCTTGCTGCTCGCGGGGTCGATGCTGGCGGTGTCGATCCCGATCAGCCTGACGCCCCGGTCGGCCAGGCCTTCGACGGTCTCCGGCGCGTAGGCGGCGAGCTCGGGGTCCCAGCGGTCGACCGGCGCGCGTTCATAGGTGCGCACCAGCACGCGCGGCGGCAGGTCGGCGAGCGCGTGTTCGAGGTGCCGCCACAGCACCAGCGGCCCGCAGCCGATGGCATGGATCACGCGGCAGCGGCCGAGGTAGGGCGCCAGCGCCAGCGCGCCGGCGGCGGCGCCGGCATCGTCGTAGTGGAGCGGGGCGTCGGCGTGCGCGCCGGTGTGCGGCGACAGCGTCAGCGTGCTCACGTTGACCGGGCAGCCGGGCCCGATGCGCGCGCCCCAGGCCTGCTGGAACGGCGTGTCACCTGGGAAGACCGACGCACCGGCATGCACCGGCGGCGAAAGGTCCCAGAGCTGGCGGTGCGGCATGGCCGCGATGATAGTCCGCTTCGCCCAAATAGTTGACAACTAAACTATATCGCCGAAGAATGGGCCATGAACTCCCGTGCCGCCGCCAGTGCCCACGTCGACACCTTCGCGCGCGACCGCCTGCCGGCGCCCGAGGCATTGCCCGAGTTCATCTTCGAGCTGCCCGAGCTGCAGTTCCCGGCGCGCCTGAACTGCGCCGCCGAGCTGGTGGACCGCCGCGTCGCCGCCGGCGACGGCGAGCGCGTGGCAATCCTCGGCCACGGCGTGCGCTGGACCTATGCCGAGCTGCAGGCGCAGGCGAACCGCATCGCCCGCGTGCTGGTCGAAGACCTCGGCGTCGTGCCCGGCCACCGCGTGCTGCTGCGCGGCGCCAATTCGCCGATGCTCGCGGCCTGCTGGCTGGCGGTGGTGAAGGCCGGCGCCATCGCGGTGGGCACGATGCCGCTGCTGCGTGCGCGCGAGCTCGTCACCATCGTCGACAAGGCGCAGGTCACGCATGCGCTGTGCGACGGCCGGCTTGCCGAAGAGCTGGACCTGGCGCTGCCGCAGTGCCCCACGCTGACGAAAGTGCTGAAGTTCTGCGCGCCGAGCGCGGAGTTGGAGGCGCGCGCCGCCGCCAAGCCGCCCACGTTCACGAACGTCGACACCGCGGCCGACGACATCTGCGTCATCGCCTTCACCTCGGGCACCACCGGCGTGCCCAAGGGCACGATGCACTACCACCGCGACGTCATGGCCGCCGCCGCCTGCTGGCCGCCGCACGTGCTGCGTGCCGACCGCGACGACGTCTTCATCGGCAGCCCGCCGCTGGCGTTCACGTTCGGGCTCGGCGGCTTGCTGGTCTTCCCGCTCGCCATCGGCGCCGCCGCGGTGCTGATCGAGAAGGCGACGCCCGACACGCTGCTCGCCGCCATCGCCCAGTTCCGCGCCAGCGTGTGCTTCACCGCGCCCACCTCGTACCGCGCGATGACCGCGCAGGTGGCGCAGCACGACCTGAAGAGCCTGCGCAAGTGCGTGTCTGCCGGCGAGGCGCTGCCCGCCGCCACGCGCCTGCTGTGGAAGGACGCGACCGGCATCGAGATCATCGACGGCATCGGCTCGACCGAGCTGTTCCACATCTTCATCAGCGCCGACGAAGCGCACGCCAGGCCCGGCGCCACCGGCCTGCCGGTGCCGGGTTACCGCGCCGCCATCCTCGACGACGAAGGCCGCGAGTTGCCGCCCGGCCAGGTGGGCCGGCTGGCCATCAAGGGCCCCACCGGCTGCAAGTACCTGGCCGACGAGCGGCAGGCGAACTACGTGCAGCGCGGCTGGAACCTCACCGGCGACGCCTACCTCGTCGACGCCGACGGCCAGTTCGTCTACCAGGCGCGCACCGACGACATGATCATCTCCGGCGGCTACAACATCGCCGGCCCGGAAGTCGAAGGCGCGCTGCTGCTGCACCCCGCGGTGGCCGAGTGCGGCGTCGTCGGCCAGGCCGACGAGGCGCGCGGCCAGATCGTCAAGGCCTACGTGGTGCTGAAGCCCGGCCACGCGGCCGACGCGGCGATGGTGAAGACGCTGCAGGACTTCGTGAAGGCCACCGTCGCGCCCTACAAGTACCCGCGCGAGATCGAGTTCCGCCCCGCGCTGCCACGCACCGAGACCGGCAAGCTGCAGCGCTTCAAGCTGCGCGAAGCCTGACCCGAGACCACCCCCATGAAGATCCTGCAACCTCCCGGCTGGGCGCCGCCGCGCGGCTACGTGAACGGCGTCGCGGCCACCGGCACCACCGTCTTCGTCGCCGGCCAGATCGGCTGGAACGCACAGTGCCAGTGGGAGACCGACGACCTCGTCGCCCAGGTGCGGCAGGCGTTGCTGAACGTGCGCGCGGTGCTCGCCGAAGGCGGCGCGCTGCCCGAGCACATCGCCCGCATGACCTGGTACCTGACCGACAAGCGCGAGTATCTGGCGCGCGCGCGCGAGATCGGCGCCGTCTACCGGGAAACCATCGGCAGCTACTCGGTGGCGATGACGGCGGTGCAGGTGGCCGGGCTGATCGAGGACCGCGCGAAGGTCGAGATCGAGGTCACCGCGGTCGTGTCCTGATGCGAACTGGCGGGTGAAGACCCGCCACCTGCGGCGACCGGCCCCTTCAGCGGCGCGCTCCAATCGGGGCATCTCCGCCACCGCCGGGCCGCGACCATGATCTCGCACGAGCACCGCTGCATCTTCATCCACATCCCGAAGACGGGCGGCACCAGCCTGGAGAACCTGATCTGGCCGGCCGACCAGCACGACGAGGCCCACCTCGCGCGCGGCTTCGTCGACGAGTTCCACAACCGCTACCAGACCGGCAGCCTGAAGCACCTGCTGGCGCGCCAGGTGCGCCACGCGGTGGGCGCTGAGGTCTTCGAGCGCTGCTTCAAGTTCGCCTTCGTGCGCAACCCCTGGGACCGCGCCGTCTCGCAGTACGCCTACATGGCGCGCCGCCCCGACCTGCGCCGCTTCGCCGGCCTGCCCGACGACGCCTGCTTCAAGACCTGGCTCGACCGCACCGGCCGCCGCCGCCACGTGCAGTGGGAGCCGCAGATCCACTTCCTGGTCGACGAAGGGGGCCAGTCGCTCGTCGACGCCATCGGCCGCTTCGAGAACTTCGAGGCCGACGCGCGCCGCGTGCTCGCCACGCTCGGCCTGCCGGCGCACGCGCTGCCGCACGACAACGCGAGCGAGCGCAGCGCCTACCCGCACTACTACGACGCCGAGTCGCGGGAGATCGTGGCCGAGCGCTACGCCGCCGACATCGCCGCCTTCAACTACCGCTTCGAGCGGGCGGCGATGGCGCTGGCGGCCTGAGCCGTGCCGCTCAGGGCAGCGTGCTGGCACGCACCAGTGTGATGGTGTCGGTCAGCGACTGAAGGTCGTTCTGGCGGCTGCGCAGCGCGACCTGGCCCGGTGCGCCGACCACGAGTGCCTCCATGAAGCCTGACGGGCGCGCCAGTTGGAAGAACGGCGTTGCTTCCACCGCCAGCGTGCGGGCATCGAGCACGGCCAGTCGTCCCACGCCCGTCGCCAGCGCGTTCTCGTAGAGGCAGACCAGCTTGCTGCCCGCGCTGCGGCAACCGCCCTGGACGCCGGCGGTGCCGGACAACGTCAGGTCATCGGGGCGATAGACCGACTTGCCCAGCACCAGCCCGGCGGGGCCGAGGTCGAGCGCACGGGTGTCGAAGCCGGTGCCGACGGTCGGCACGACGACCGCTTCCTGCAAGCCGTCCGGCAGCACGGCCAGCCGCCGCAGGCCGAACTCGGTGCTGGCGTTGTCGAAGCCGAACACGCTCTGGCCGTCGGCGGCGAAGCTGACAAGGCTGACTTCGCCGCGAACCGCCGCCAGGCGTGGCTGTGGCACGCCGCCGCGCAGCAGCGCTACGCCGATGCTGCGGGAGAAACCACCCGCCTCCTGCAGCGAGACCGCCACGACATCGGCATCGATCGGCGACACGGTGATCTGCAGGGGGTACGACGGTATGTCCGCTTGCGTGCGCGGCAGCGGCATGCGCTGCAGTTCGACGAAGTCGGGCAGGCGCAGCTTCAGCAGTTCACCGCTGCCCTGGAGCCCGACGTAGAGCGCGGTGCCGTCGTGCGCCAGTGCGAGCGCACCGGGCTCGCTGCCGACCACGCGAGAGAACGTCATCGACCCGTCGGCGGGGTCGATGATCGCGATGCGGTGGCTGTTGTCCGCCACGGTGCCGGGCACGCTGGCGTAGTAACGCGAACGCGTGGCGTCGAAGATCAGCGCGCGGTGCGGCAGCGCGATCTCGGACTGCGCGCCGTCGGCGCCGGGGCCGAGCACCGGACGGCCGCCGACCTGAGCCTGCATCAGTTCCAGCCTGTAGGGCGTCTGCAGCGGCGTGCCGCCGGCGTCGGCCAGCGAGCGGTCGGCGCGCAGCAGGCCAATGCCCGGGCCCCACCAGGTGTCTTCGGTCGAAACGCTGCTGCGCACGGGCAGCCGTGCGAGTGACGGCTGCACGGTGGCGATGATCGTGCTGCGGAAACGCGCGGCCTGCACGCTGCGGCCGTCTGCCAGTTGGAACGCCTCGAAGCCCTGGAAGACCTGCGTGTACTCGAGACGGAAACTGTCCTCCACGCCATCGAGGTCGAGGTCACGCCCTATGGGGCCCTGCCGGATGACGCGCCGCACGGCGCCGACGGCGTAGAAGGGCTCGGCGAATTCGAGGATGTCGCCGACGAGCAGGGCCCCGTTCAACGGCAGCACGCCGTAGAGCGGGGTCAGCAGCAACCAGCCCTCGGCGCTCCGGCGGTAGTCGGACACGTAGGTCACGCTGCTGTGGACCTCGGTCACGCGGAACAGGTCGGCACCGGTGGATGCCTCCACCTCGCGCGTGACCGTGCCGGATTCGCTGCCGTTGACCACGCGTCGGTAAGTCCAGCGGTCACCGACACCCGACGGAAAGTGATGGGCAGCGCGGGCGTCGATGCGTTCACCGGCCGGAAGGTCGTCGCTGACGACTTGCGGCAAGGCCGTGCGCGGCGCTTCGGCGCCGCCGCCGCCCCCACCGCCGCACGCGGTCAGCGCCATGAGTGCCACCAGGGCCACGGTCGACGCCCGCAGCGCCCGGATGTTCCACCACCGCGCCATGTCCACTCCCTTCAGGCGTCAGGCCTGCATTCTAGGAGTGCGCATCGTCTACAGCGGCGCAAGCCCATGGCGCCGGCGTGCCGCGTCGCAGGCTTCGTCGCCCACGCCCAGCGGCGCGCGCGCGCCGAACTCGCGGCAGGGACCGGGCCGCTCGGCGTGGATGCCGCAATGCACCTGCTCGCCGATGGTCCCCACCAGCGCCGCGCAGCGCGGCGGCTGACGGTCGGTGCCGCGCAGGCGGCACAGCGTGGGCGTGATCTCGTCGGCCAGGCCTTCGGGCACGCGGCCGCCTTCGGGTTCCCATTCCTCGCGCGCGAAGTCGACTCGGAAGCTCGCGCAGCAGGCGCCGCAGGCGAGACAGGGGTTCACGCGCGGACCACGGTCACCGTGCAGTCCGCCTGCGCCACCACCTGCGAGCTCACGCTGCCCAGGTAACGCCGCAGCGCGCCGGCGCCGCGCGCGCCCATCACGATGTGGTCGACCTGGTTGCGCTGCGCGAAGTCGACGAGCGCGGTCGCGGCGTCGGGCGCTTCCAGCACGTGGAAGGTCAGGCGGCCTTCGTCGAGCGTCAGCGCTTTGCTGATCGGCCGCGCCCAGTGCTTCAGGCCGACCAGCTGCTTCACGTGCTTGCTCTGGCCGGTTTCGTCGACCAGTTCGTCGACGCCGATGCGCGCCGTCTTCATCACGCTCACGCAGGCCAGGCGCGCGCCGGGCTCGGTGACGACGATGCGGCGCACCGTCTCGCGCAGCTGGTCGAGCAGCGCGTCGCCGGCGTGCTCGACGTCGACCGCGGCGACGATGATCGGGCTCTTCATCACCTGGCTGGCGATGCCCAGGCCGTGCTCGCGCTGCGCCTCGGCGCCGAGGGCGAAGAACCAGCGCTTGAAGGTCTTCACGGCGCCGCTCTGGCGCCGGCGCTCGGCGCGCGCGGTGAGCGCCACCTGGCCCGGGCTCTGCAGGTCCAGCGCCAGCTGCGCCGCGCTCTGGTAGCGGCGCTCGGGCTTGACCTCCAGGCACTTCAGGATCACCTCCTGCAGCCAGGGCGGGCACTCGTCGCGCAGCGCGCGCGGCGGCATCGGGTCGACGTAGAGCCGCCGGCGCAGGCCGCGCACCGTGTTCGGCGCGCCGAAGGGCCGCTCGCCGGTGGTGAAGTGGTAGAGCATGACGCCGAGCGCGAAGAGGTCGCTGCGCGGGTCGTTGCGCACGAACTGCACCTGCTCGGGCGACATGTACGGGCCGGTGCCCATCGGCAGGCGGAATTCCTCTTCCAGCAGGTCGGGCAGCTTGTCGTGGCGCGACAGGCCGAAGTCCACCAGCACCGCGGTGCCGTCGGGCCGGAACATGATGTTGCTCGGCTTCACGTCCAGGTGCACCAGGTGCTGGCGGTGCAGCTCGTGCAGCGCGGTGGCCACGCGCGAGCCGATCTCGATGACCTCGTCGATCGGCAGCGGCGCCTGGTCGAGCCGCGGGCGCAGCGAATGGCCCTCGATGCGCTCCATCACGATGTAGGGCTGCCGCGTGAAGTCGCCCTTGGCCACGTACTTCGGCACGTGCGGGCCGTTCAGGGCCGGCAGGATCATCTGCTCGACCTCGAAGCCGACGATGGTGGCCGGGTCCTCGCCGCCCTTGATGCGCGGCACCTTCATGATCAGCGGCAGCGTGTGGTCGCCCTGCAGCGCGGTGACGCGCCACAGGTGCGCCATGCCGCCCTGGTGCAGGCGTTCTTCGAGCCGGAAGCCGTCGATCTCGCGGCCCGGGGCCAGCGCGCCGTTGGCGTTGCCTTCAGTGTCCATCGGTCAGGCGGCTGGCCAGCCGCTGCGGCAGTTGGGCGGCGCGGATCTTGGCGCCGGCGCCCTCGGTGTCGTAGGGCACGCGCCAGTAGGTGATTTCGCGCGTCTCGTCGTCGTAGACGGCGTAGCAGGCGGCGGGGTCGCCATCGCGCGGCTGGCCGGACGAGCCGGGGATGACGAGCCAGCGCCGCGACGGTGGCAGCGGAATCGGCATGCCGCGCGTGGGCACGAACTCGCCCGCCTTGCCGGTGGCCGACAAGTGGTACAGCCGCGGCTCGTGCATGTGGCCGCAGAAGGTGAGCGTCTTCTTCGTCGCGTGGATGCTGCGCACCGCCTCCATGCGCCCGGCCACGTATTCCCAGCCGGCCGGGTCCCAGGCGTTGGCGTGCACGAAGAGGATGTCGCCTTCCTCGTGCACCAGCGGCAGCGTGGCGAGGAACTCGACCTGGCGTGCGTCGAGGTGGTCGCGTGTCCACTCGACCACGTAGCGCGGGTCCGGCCGCATCGACGGCGACGGCCCGCGCACGACGGCGATGTCGTGGTTGCCCATCACGGCGACGGCGCCGGCGGCGACGAAGTCGCGCGCCAGGTCGACCACCCAGCCGGGGTCGGCGCCGTAGCCGACGAAGTCACCGAGCAGCGCGTAGCGGTCGATCTGCTGCCCGGTGGCGTGCTCGAGCACCGCTTCCACCGCTTCGCGGTTGGCGTGCAGGTCGGTCAGGATGCCCCATCTCATACGGAGGCGAGGTTAACCGCAGCGGCTGGGCACCGCCTTACATGACCGCGCCGAGTTGCCAGGGCACGAACTCGTTCTGGCCGTAGCCGTGTTGCTCGCTCTTCGTGCGCTGGCCGCTGGCGGTGGCCAGCATCAGGCGGAAGATGCGTTCGCCGGCCTCGTCCACCGTCTCCGCGCCGTCGACGATGCCGCCGCAGTCGAGGTCGATGTCCTCCTGCTGCTTCGTCCACAGCGCCGTGTTGGTGCTGAACTTCAGGCTCGGGCTGGGCGCGCAGCCGTAGGCGCTGCCGCGGCCGGTGGTGAAGCAGATCAGGTTGGCGCCGCCCGCCACCTGGCCGGTGGCCGACACGGGGTCGTAGCCCGGCGTGTCCATGTAGACGAAGCCCTTGGCGGTGACGGCCTGCGCGAACTCGACCACGTCGACGAGGTTCGTCGTGCCGCTCTTGGCGATGGCGCCCAGGCTCTTCTCCAGGATGGTCGTCAGCCCGCCCGCCTTGTTGCCGGCCGAGGGGTTGTTGTCCATCTTCATGCCGTTGCGCGCGGTGTACGCCTCCCACCAGGCGATGCGGGCGAGCAGCTTGTCGGCGACTTCGCGGCTGACCGCGCGGCGCGTCAGCAGGTGCTCGCCGCCGTAGATCTCGGGTGTCTCGCTGAGGATCGCAGTGCCGCCATGGCGCACCAGCCGGTCCACGGCGGCGCCGAGCGCCGGGTTGGCGCTGATGCCCGAGTAGCCGTCGCTGCCGCCGCACTGCAGGCCCACCGTCAGGTGGCTGGCCGGCACCGGCTGCCGCTTCACGCGGTTGGCTTCCGGCAACAGCTTCCTGATGATCTCGACGCCGCGCGCCACCGTCTTGGCGGTGCCGCCGGTGTCCTGGATGCTGAAGGTGGCCAGGCGCGCGCCTTCGGCGAGCCCTTCCTGCGCGATCAGGCCCTGGATCTGGTTCGTCTCGCAGCCCAGCCCCACCACCAGCACGGCGGCGAAGTTGGGGTGGCGCGCGTAGCCGCCGAGCGTGCGCCGCAGCACCTGCAGTTCCTCGCCGTCGCTCGCGGTGGCGCAGCCCATGCCGTGCGTCAGCGCGACCACGCCGTCGACGTTGGGGTAGTCGGCCAGCGCCTCGGGGAACACGTCGCGCCGGAACTTGTCGGCGATGGCGCGTGCGGCGGTGGCCGAGCAGTTCACGCTGGTCAGCACGCCGATGTAGTTGCGCGTGGCGACGCGGCCGTCGTCGCGCACGATGCCCTCGAAGTTGGCCGGCGTGTCGACGAAGTCCGTGGGCCGAGCCCCGGCGCCGGGCTCGTGGGCGCGCGCGAAGCTGCTGAACTCGAGGTTGTGCACGTGCACGTGCTGGCCCGGTGCGATGGCCTGCGTGGCGCTGCCGATGACCTGCCCGTAGCGGCGCACCGCCTCGCCGGCGGCGATGGCCCGCGTGGCGACCTTGTGGCCGGGCGGCACGAGCCCGGCCACCGTGACGCCTTCGGATTCGAGCACCGTGCCGCCCAGCAGCTGGCGGCGCGCGATGACGACGTTGTCGTCGGCGTGGATGCGGATGACCGGGTTCATGCGTTCGCTCGGCCCCCGGTCAGCCGTCGATCAGTGCCGGGTTCCAGGCGTGCACGGTCTGCTGCTGCTCGCCCAGGCCCTGGATGCCCAGCTTCATCACGTCGCCCGGCTTCAGGAACACCGGGTTCGGCTTCACGCCCATGCCCACGCCCGGCGGCGTGCCGGTGGTGATCAGGTCGCCCGGCTCCAGCGTCATGAAACGGCTGACGTAGCTGACGAGCTGCGCGACGCCGAAGATCATGGTCTTGGTGCTGCCGTTCTGGTAGCGGTGGCCGTTGACTTCCAGCCACATGGCCAGGTTCTGCGGATCGGGCACTTCGTCGGCGGTCACCATCCACGGGCCGGTGGGGCCGAAGGTGTCGCAGCCCTTGCCCTTGTCCCAGGTGCCGCCGCGCTCGAGCTGGTACTCGCGCTCGGAGACGTCGTTCACCACGCAGTAGCCGGCCACGTGCTTCAGCGCATCCGCTTCGCTGACGTAGCGCGCGCGGCTGCCGATGACGATGCCGAGTTCCACTTCCCAGTCGCTCTTCACGCTGCCCTGCGGCAGCACGACGGCGTCGTTGCAGCCGATGGCGCTGGTCACCGTCTTCATGAAGACGATGGGCTCCTTCGGGATCGGCATGTTCGACTCGGCCGCATGGTCGGCGTAGTTCAGGCCGATGGCGATGAACTTGCCCATGCCCGACCAGGGCACGCCCAGGCGGCCCTGCGGCACCACCGGCAGGTCGGCGATGCGCAGCGTGCGCAGCTTGTCCATGCCGGCGGGCGTGAGCGTGTGGGCGGTGATGTCGCGCAGCACGCCGGACAGGTCGCGCACCTGGCCCTGGTCGTCGAGCAGGGCGGGCTTTTCCTGGCCCTTGGGGCCGTGACGCAGCAGTTTCATGGTGTTCCTCTTCGATGTGGATTCAGTTGGACCAGCCGCCGTCGATGACCTGCGTGGTGCCGGTGGTGAAGGCCGATTCGTCGCTCGCCAGGTAGACGGCGAGCAAGGCGATCTCGTCGACGCGGCCGAGCCGGCCCATCGGCTGGCGCGCGATGAACGCGGCCTCGACCTGCTCGAGCGTCTGGCCGCTGGCCTTGGCCTGCGCCGCGATGCGGTCGCGCAGGCTCGGCGACTCCACCGTGCCGGGGCAGATGGCGTTGCAGCGGACGCCCTTGGTGATGAAGTCGGCCGCCACCGCCTTCGTGAGGCCGATCACCGCCGCCTTCGTGGCGCCGTAGATGAAGCGGTTCGGCGCGCCCTTCAGGCTGCCGGCGACGCTGGCCACGTTGATGATGGAGCCGCCGCCCGCCGCGAGCATGCCCGGCACGAAGGCCTTGATGGTGCGGAATTGCGAGCGCACGTTGAGGTCGAAGGCGAAGCTCCATTCCTCCTCGGTGGCGTCGAGCACGCTGCCGGCGTGCACGAAGCCGGCGCCGTTGAAGAGCACGTTCACCGGGCCGGCAGCCTGTGCGGCGGCGGTGATCGCCGCCGGGTCCAGCACGTCGAGCCGTTGCACCGAGAGGGGCAGGCCGGCGGCCTCGGCCTTCAGCGTGTCGAGCAGCGCCGCGTTGAGGTCGGTCGCGATCACGCGCGCACCGTGGCGCGCGAAGGCCAGCGCGGTCGCGCGGCCGATGCCGGCGCCGGCGGCGGTGACGAAGGCCGTCTTGCCGGCGAGTCTGGAAGTCATGGGGTCTCCTGCATCAACGCGGCACGAGCTTCGCGCCGCTCAGTTGTTCCTGCGCCTCGACGAGCGAGGGCACGTACTTGCGCCCGTGTCCCAGCGCGCTGGCGATCGACAGGCTCTGGTGCACCGCCTCGCCCATCACGCTGGGGATGGCCAGGCTCTCGGCCAGGTGGGTGTAGTAGCGCACGTCCTTGCGCGCGAGGTCGAGCTCGAACTTCAGCCCGTCCATCTGCCCGTCTAGCGTCTTCGCCATCGCCTGGAAGAGGCCGCAGTTCACCGGCCCGGCCGAGATCAGCGACACCAGCTGCTTCAGGTCGACGCCGGCACGCTGGCCGACCGCGAAGGCCTCGGCCGTGGCGTTGCAGATCGCCTGCGCGATGAAGTTGTTCAGCAACTTGATGGTGTGGCCGGCGCCCGGCCCGCCGACGTGGAACACGTTCTCGGCGAAGCCCTTGAGGATGGGCTCCAGGCATTCGAAGACCGACGTGTCGGCGCCGACCATCACGTTCAGCCGCCCGGCCTCGGCCTCGACCGGGGTGCGCGAGAGCGGCGCGTCGACGAAGGTGACGCCGTGGCCGGCGCAGCGTTCGCGCAGGCGCGCGGTGGACTCGGGCTCGCTGGTGGAGCAGTCGACGACCATGAGGCCCTTCTTCGCGCCGGCCAGCATCGCCTCGACCGAGGCCTCGACCTGCGGCGAACCGGTCACGCAGATGAACACCACGTCGCTCGCCGCCGCCAGCGCGGCGGGCGAGGGCATCTCGGTGGCGCCGGCGGCCAGCAGGTCGGCCACGCGTTCGCGGTTGCGGTGCACCGTGATCGCGAGGCCGTGGCCCTTGGCCAGCAGGTTCTTCGCCATGCCGTGGCCCATGAGGCCGGAAGCGCCGATGAATCCGATCTTCGCCATCGTGCGCTCCTCAGCCGCGGCCCACGTAGGGCATCTTGGTCGCCATCACGGTGGTGAACAGCACGTTGGCCGACAGCGGCAGGCGCGACATGTGGAGGAAAGTGTCGACCACCGCCGACAGGTCCATGCGCGGCTCGGGCTTCGTGCTGCCGTCGGCCTGCAGCACGCCGTCGACCATGCGCGCGGTCATCTCGCTGGCGGCATTGCCGATGTCGATCTGGCCGACCGCGATGTCGTAGGGCCGGCCGTCGAGCGCGGCGGTCTTCGTGAGGCCGCTCACCGCGTGCTTGGTGGCGGTGTAGGCAATCGAGCCCGGCCGCGGCGTGTAGGCCGAGATGCTGCCGTTGTTGATGATGCGGCCGCCCATCGGCGACTGCGCCTTCATCAGCCGGAACGCATTCGAGAGGCAGTAGAAGCTGCCGTTCAGGTTGGCGTCGACGATGCGGCGCCATTCTTCCGGCGTGACGAGGTCGGGCGTCTTCGCCTGCAGGCCGCCACCGGCGTTGTTGAAGAGCAGGTCGAGGCGACCGAACTTCGCCTTCACGGTGTCGAACGCGGCGGTGACCTGCTCGTCGCGGCCGACGTCGCAGGGCAGCGGCAGCGCGCGCGACGCGGCCTCACCGGCCAGCGTGGCAGTCTCCTGCAGCGCTTCGAGGCGGCGGCCAACGAGGGCGACGGTCCAGCCCTCCTTCAGCAGGCCGAGGGCGCAGGCGCGGCCGATGCCGGAACCGGCGCCGGTGACGAGGGCGATCTTGGTCATGTGGTCTGTGTCTCCGGGCGATTGGGAATGAAGGAATTGTGCTTGGCGGGCCGCTACCGGCACATGGCGATCACTCGCGTGCTCGGATTGGCGCGAAGACCGAGGCCGCCGGGTGCCGGGCTCCGCTCATGTCCCCCGGCCCGGCCTCTGGCCGGGCCTCCTCCTTTACTTCGCTCCACCCGGCACCCGGTGTCCTCGGCCCGGCACCCACGTGGCGTGCCCGCAGGTCGCACACCACCAGCGGTGCCGGAGCGAGTGCACGGGGTGCCCCACGGAGCGAAGTAAAGGAGGAGCGGCGGGCGCAGCCCGACGCGGGGGACATGAGCGCAGTGGGGCACCCCGGGCGCTCGCGACCGCCATAGAACGAACGTTCGCAACGTGCCGTAACCGCCATCTCAGTGGTTGTCCTTCGGCACGAACGCCCCGCGCTGCCCGCGCAGGAAGTCGAGGTCGGCGCCTTCGTCGGCCTGCAGAACGTGGTCGATGTAGAGCTTCCAGTAGCCGCTGTCCAGCGGCGGCTTCGGCGGCGACCAGGCAGCGAGCCGGCGCGCGAGTTCGGCGTCGTCGACGTGCAGGTGCAGCGATCGCTTGGACACGTCCAGCGTGATCAGGTCGCCGTTCTTCACCACCGCGAGCGGGCCGCCAGCAGCGGCTTCGGGGGCGGTGTGCAGCACCACGGTGCCGTAGGCGGTGCCGCTCATGCGGGCGTCGCTGATGCGGACCATGTCGGTGATGCCCTTGCGCAGCACCTTCGGCGGCAGCGGCATGTTGCCCACCTCGGCCATGCCGGGGTAGCCCTTGGGGCCGCAGTTCTTCAGCACGAGGATGCAGGTCTCGTCGACGTCGAGGGACTCGTCGTCGATGCGCTTGTGGAAGTCGTCGCTGTCCTCGAAGACCACTGCGCGGCCGGTGTGCTGCATCAGCGCGGGCGTGGCGGCGCTGGGCTTGATGACGGCGCCGCGCGGCGCCAGGTTGCCGCGCAGCACGGCGATGCCGGCCTTGTCCTTGAAGGGCGCGGCCACGGTCTTGATGACGCGCGGGTCGAAGTTCTGCGCGTCGGCGATGTTCTCGCCCACGGTGCGGCCGTTGGCGGTGCGCGCGTCGAGGTGCAGCACCGAGGCGATCTCCTTCATCACCACCGGCAGGCCGCCGGCGTAGCAGAAGTCTTCCATCAGGTGCTCGCCCGAGGGCTGCAGGTTCACCAGGCAGGGCAGTTCGCTGGCGAGGCGGTCGAAGTCGTCGATGGACAGCGGCACGCCCAGCCGGCCGGCGATGGCGATCAGGTGGATCACCGCGTTCGTGCTGCCGCCGATGGCCGCCAGCGTGCGGATGGCGTTCTCGAACGCGGCGCGCGTGAGCACGTCGCCGATCTTCTGGTCTTCGTGGACCATCTCGACGATGCGGCGGCCGGCCTGGCGCGCCAGCACGTTGCGGCGGCCGTCGACCGCTGGATAGGCGGCGTTGCCCGGCAGGCCGATGCCGAGTGCCTCGACCATGCTGGCCATCGTGCTGGCGGTGCCCATCGTCATGCAGTGGCCGTGGCTGCGGTGCATGCAGCTCTCGGCCTCGAAGAAGTCGGCCAGCTTCAGCGTGCCGGCACGCACCTGCTCGCTCATGCTCCAGACGCCGGTGCCGCTGCCCAGTTCCTGGCCGCGCCACTTGCCGTTCAGCATGGGGCCGCCGCTGACGCCGATGGTCGGCAGGTTGGCGCTCGAGGCGCCCATGAGCAGGCTGGGCGTGGTCTTGTCGCAGCCCATCAGCAGCACCACGCCGTCGATCGGGTTGCCGCGGATGCTCTCCTCGACGTCCATGCTGGCGAGGTTGCGGTACAGCATGGCGGTGGGGCGCAGCAGCGTTTCGCCCAGGCTCATCACCGGAAATTCGAGCGGGAAGCCGCCCGCTTCGTAGACGCCGATCTTCACCTGCTCGGCCAGCGTGCGGAAGTGGCTGTTGCAGGGCGTCAGCTCGCTGAAGGTGTTGCAGATGCCGATGACGGGCCGGCCGTCGAACTGATCGTGCGGCACGCCCTTGCCCTTGACCCAGCTGCGGTACGCGAAGCCGTCGCGGTCCTGGCGACCGAACCATTGCTGGCTGCGCAGTTCGGAGGGCTTCTTCTTCGGTGAGGTCATGCAGGCTTTCCCGGGGTGTGCGGCAGGAGTGTCTCGCATACTATGGTATGACGATTGACGACCCCACCGTGAAACTCCCAATGTCCGCCTTCGAAGTCCTTGCCGTCTCCAAGCTGTCGCCGCTGTACGTCGCGCATCTCGAGGGCGCGTTCACGCTGCTGGACCGCCTGCACGAGACCGACCCCGCCGCCTTCGCCGCCGCGGCGCCGCGCATCCGCGCCATCGCCGCCAGCGGCGAGTCGAAGGTGCCCGCGTCGCTCATCGAGCGACTGCCGGCGTTGGAACTGATCTCGGTGATGGGCGTCGGCTACGACGGCGTCGACGTCGCGGCTGCGAAGGCGCGCAAGGTGATGGTCACGCACACGCCTGACGTGCTGAACGACGACGTCGCCGACCTCGCCATCGGCCTGATGCTGTGCGCCGCGCGCCAGCTGCCGGCGGCCGACCGCTATGTGCGCGAGGGCCGCTGGGCGCAGCAGGGGCCGATGCCGCTGCAGCGCAAGATGTCCGGCGCCCGGCTGGGCATCGTCGGCATGGGGCGCATCGGCCAGGCCATCGCCACCCGCGCGACAGCCTTCGGCATGCAGATCGCGTACACCGCGCGCAGCGCCAAGCCGGCGCTGCCGTACCGCTACCTGCCGGACGCCGCGGCGCTGGCCGCGGAAGTCGACTTCCTCGTCGTCATCACGCCCGGCGGTGCCGGCACGCGCAAGCTGATCGACGCGCGCGTGCTGCAGGCGCTGGGGTCCAAGGGCATCCTCGTCAACGTGGCGCGTGGTTCGGTCGTCGACGAAGCGGCGCTGATCGACGCGCTGGAGAAGGGCGTCATCGCCGGTGCCGGCCTCGACGTCTTCGAGGACGAACCGAACGTGCCCGAGCGCCTGCGCGCGCTGCCGCATGTGGTGCTGGCGCCGCACATCGGCAGCGCCACCGCCGCCACGCGGCAGGCCATGGCCGACCTGGCCTTCGGCAACCTGCGCGAACACTTCGCGGGCCGGTCGTTGATGACGCCGGTGCCCGAATGCAGGACCTGATCTGAGGGGTGCAACCGCCGATGCGGGAAAGCCCGCAGTGCGCCCCCTTTCAATCATCATACGATAAGACCACCAACACGGCAGCCGCCGAATTCACCTCGACAGGAGACAGCCCCATGCAGATGAAGACTTGGATCGCCGCCGCGCTGGCGGGTGCGGGCCTCGCGGCCGCCGCGCCCGCCTTCGCTCAGGAGAAGCTCACCGTGTGGTGGGTGAAGGGCTTCTACAAGGCCGAGGACGACGCGCTCTTCGAAGCCATCAAGAAGTTCGAGGCGAAGAACAAGAACATCAAGATCGAGCTGTCGCAGTACCCCATCCAGGACATGATCCCGAAGACCGTGGCCGCGCTCGATTCCGGCGCGCCGCCGGACGTGGCCTACGCCGACGTCTACGACTTCCAGGTCACCGCCAAGTGGGCCTACGACGGCAAGCTGGAAGACATCTCCAGCGTCATCGACCCGATCCGCGGCAAGTTCGAGCCGCGTGCGCTGTCGACCACCTTCCTGTTCAACAACGCCACGCAGACGCGCGCGTACTACGCGTACCCGATCAAGCAGCAGACCATGCACATCCAGTACTGGAAGGACATGCTCGCTGACGCCGGCTTCAAGGACAGCGACATCCCGAAGACCTGGAAGGAGTACTGGAACTTCTGGTGCGAGAAGGTTCAGACCGGCTACCGCCAGAAGACCGGCCAGCGCGGCTTCGGCATCGGCATGCCGATGGGCGTGGACTCGAGCGACTCGTTCTTCTCGTTCCTGACCTTCATGGACGCGTACAACGTGACGCTGGTCAACGACTCGGGCAAGCTGCTCGTCGACGACCCCGCCACGCGCCAGGGCCTGATCAACGCCGTCACCGACTACACCGCGGTCTACGCCAAGGGCTGCACGCCGCCGTCGAGCACGAGCTGGAAGGACCCGGACAACAACGTCGCCTTCCACAACAAGACGACGGTGATGACGCACAACGCGACGATCTCGATCGCCGCGAAGTGGCTCGACGACATGAACAACGCCACGCTCACCGAAGCGCAGCGCGCCACCGCGAAGAAGAACTACACCGAGCTGATCGCCACCGCCGGCTTCCCGGCCAAGCCCGACGGCAAGCCGATGACCTACCGCGCCGCGGTGAAGACCGGCGTGATCTTCAAGGACGCCAAGAACAAGGCGGCGGCGAAGAAGTTCGTGGCCTTCATGCTCGACGACGCCAACCTCACGCCGTACGTGGAAGGTTCGCTCGGCCGCTGGTTCCCGGTGACGAAGGCCGGCCAGCAGAGCCCGTTCTGGAAGAACGACCCGCACCGCCTGGCCGTCTACAACCAGTTCATGGCCGGCACGACGCCGTTCGAGTTCACGAAGAACTACAAGTTCACCGTGCTCAACAACGAGAACGTGTGGGCCAAGGCGATGAACCGCGTGCTGAACGAGAAGGTGCCGGTGGACAAGGCGGTCGACGAGATGATCGCCCGCATCAAGGCCGTCGCCAACAACTGAGCCGAGCGTGCCCCGGGCGGGCCTGAGCGGGCCCGCCCTCCCTGACTGCAATGCCTGCCTCGCCCGCGTGACGCGCGGGCCGGGCAGGGCCTTGCCGGAGACGACCGCATGACCGCCATTGCCGCTGCGCCGCCCCGCGCTCCCAAGCGCCAAGGCCCCTTCGAGTTCTGGGGCCGGATGCTGGTGCTGCCCTACCTGGCGATCTTCGTCGTCTTCGTGCTGTACCCGGTGGGCTACGGCCTCTGGCTGGCGCGCCACCCGGAGAGCTACGTCAAGCTCTTCGACGACCCGATCTTCTTCCGCACCGCCGTCAACACGGTGGTGTTCCTGGTCGTCGCGATCAACGTCAAGATGATCGTCGCGCTGGGGCTGTCGGGCTTCTTCGTGCAGGGCCGCTGGTGGATCAAGATCCTCGCGGCGATCTTCATCCTGCCGTGGGCGGTGCCGTCGATCCCGACCATCCTCTCGGTGCGCTTCATGCTGAACCCCGAGTGGGGTGTCATCAACAGCGTGTACTTCCGCCTCACCGGGCTGGACGGCCCGAACTGGCTGAACGACCCCACGCTGGCGCTCGGCTTCTCGATGCTGATGCACATCTGGAAGAGCCTGCCGTTCTGGACGCTGATCCTCGTCGCCGGCCGGCTCGCGATTCCCGCCGAGCAGTACGAAGCGGCCAGCGTCGACGGCGCCACGCGCTGGCAGAAGTTCCGCTTCATCACCTGGCCGGCGATGCGCTCGCTGTACCTCACGTCGACCATCCTGTCGATGATCTGGACGCTGGGCGACTTCAACAGCGTCTACCTGCTCACCGGCGGCGGGCCTGCCGACCTGACGCACGTGCTGGCCACGCTGGGCATCCGCTACCTGCGGCTCGACCAGGTCGACCTCGCGATGGCGAGCATCGTCGTCGCGCTGCCGATGGTGCTGCCGCTCGTCTACTTCATGATGAAGAGGTTGTCCAAATGAGCCGCCGTTTCACGCTGAAGAAGCTGGTCGGCGAAGCGCAGCTGCTGCTGATCGGCATCCCGGTGCTGCTGTGGACCCTGGTGCCGGTCTATCACATGTTCCTGTTCGCGATCTCCGAGCGCGACTCGGCGACCAGCGGCCGCCTGTGGCCGAAGAACCCGACGCTGCAGAACTTCGACATCGTCTTCCAGCAGAAGCACTTCTACCTGAACCACTTCTGGGTGCAGCTGGGCAACAGCTTCATCATCGCCATCTCGGTCGGTGCACTCACGCTCTTCATCGCCACCACGGCGGCGTTCGCGATCAGCCGGCTCAAGGTGCGCGGCGGCCGCACGGTGATGAACCTGGCGCTCTTCACCTACTTCATCCCGGCCGCCTTCCTGGCGGTGCCCATGTACAAGACGATGGGCAACTACGGGCTGCTGAACCACCAGTCGGCGCTGATCCTGGCGATGGTGACGATCGCCTCGCCGTACTGCATCTGGGTGCTCAAGCAGGCTTCGGACAAGCTGCCCTGGGAACTGGACGAGGCCGCGCGCATGGACGGCGCGAGCCCGCTGCAGCTGTTCCGCCTGGTCTACCTGCCGCTGATGGTGCCCTCGCTGGTGGCGGTGGGCACGTATTCGCTGCTGCTGGCCTGGAACGAGTACCTCTACGCCTTCCTGCTGCTGTCCAACGACAAGGACGTGACGCTCGCGGTGGCGCTGGGCAACTTCCTGTCGGCCGACGACTCGCCCTGGGAACTGCTGATGGCCACCGGCCTCGTCTACGCGCTGCCGCCGGCAGCGATCTACTACGCCTTCAAGCGCTACATGGTGTCGGGCCTGACGGCCGGCGCGGTGAAGAGCTAGCCCCCGAGAGAGCAACATGGCATCGGTCTCGTTCCGCGACATCCAGAAGAGCTACGGCTCGGTCAAGGTCATCCACGGCATCGACTTCACGATCAGCGACGGCGAGTTCGTCGTCCTCGTCGGGCCCAGCGGCTGCGGCAAGAGCACGCTGCTGCGCATGCTGGCCGGACTGGAGGTGATCACCGGCGGCGAGATCCTGATCGACGGCAAGGTCGTCAACGACCTCGAGTCCAAGGACCGCGACATCGCGATGGTGTTCCAGAGCTACGCGCTCTACCCGCACATGACGGTGCGCGAGAACATGGGCTTCTCGCTGCGCCTGCGCAAGGCCGACAAGGCGCAGACCGACGAGCGGGTGGCGAACGCGGCGCGCATCCTCAACCTCGACGCGCTGCTCGACCGCTACCCGCGCGAACTCTCCGGCGGCCAGCGCCAGCGCGTGGCGATGGGCCGCGCCATCGTGCGCGACCCCAAGGTCTTTCTCTTCGACGAGCCGCTGTCCAACCTGGACGCCAAGCTGCGCGTCGCGATGCGCGCCGAGATCAAGGCGCTGCACCAGCGCCTGAAGACGACCACGGTGTACGTCACGCACGACCAGATCGAGGCCATGACCATGGCCGACCGCATCGTCGTCATGCACGACGGCATCGTCGAGCAGATCGGCACGCCGCTGGAACTGTTCGACCGCCCGGGCAACCTGTTCGTGGCGCAGTTCATCGGCTCGCCGGCGATGAACGTGTTCCAGGGCACGGTGCGCGGCGGGGCGGTGGAAGCGCTCGGCGCACGCTGGCCGCTGCCGGCGGCGGTGGCGCGCAGCGCCGAAGGCAAGGCGGTGCACTACGGCATCCGCCCGACCGACGTCATGCTCGCCGACAGCGGCATCCCGGCGCGCGTGGTCGTCGTCGAGCCCACCGGGGCCGAGACCGAGCTGCTGCTCGAGGTCGGTGGCCAGCAGCTCATCGTCGTCATGCACGGCCGTACCGACGCCCAGCCGGACGCCACCGTGCACCTCGCCATCGACGCCGCCAAGGCACACGCCTTCGACGGCACGAGCGGAAAGCGCCTGGGGTGAACGCCAAGCCCTGCATCGTCGTGATGGGCGTCAGCGGCTGCGGCAAGAGCACCGTCGGCCGCGCGCTCGCGGCGTCGCTGGGACTGCCCTTCGTGGAAGGCGACGAGCTGCACCCGCCGCGCAACGTGGCGCTGATGGCCGCCGGCACCCCGCTCACCGACGAGGACCGGCGCGACTGGCTCAACACGCTGGCCGAGGTGCTGGCCGGCGCCGCGGCGCGCGGCCACGGCGTCGTCGTCTCGTGCTCGGCGTTGAAGCGCATCTACCGCGACCGCCTGCGCGCCGGCGCGCC
Source organism: Pseudomonadota bacterium (assembly GCA_963204815.1). Lineage (GTDB taxonomy): Bacteria > Pseudomonadota > Gammaproteobacteria > Burkholderiales > Burkholderiaceae_C > Rubrivivax. The sequence goes on from CAUJHQ010000103.1 coordinate 45,583, forward strand.
GGGCACGCGCTTCGTCTACCTGCACGGCCCCGCCGCCGTGCTGGCCGAGCGGCTGCAAGGCCGCAGCGGCCACTACATGCCGGCTTCGCTGCTGCAGAGCCAGCTTGACACGCTGGAGCCGCCGGCCGCCGACGAGCACGCGCTCGCGGCCGACATCACGCAGCCGCCGGCGGACCTGGTCGCCGCCGTGCTGCGCCAACTGGAACCCGCCAACGCATGATCAGCCCGCAGACCTTCCGCCTCGATGGCCAGCTCGCGCTGGTCACCGGCTCGTCGGCCGGCATCGGCTTCGCGCTCGCGCGCGGGCTCGGCCAGGCCGGTGCCGCGCTGGTGCTCAACGGGCGCGACGCCGCCAAGCTGGCCGCCGCCGCCGCCGCGCTGCGCGCCGAAGGCCTGGTGGTGCACGAATGCGCCTTCGACGTCACCGACGCCGCCGCCAGTGAAACAGCGGTGGCGGACGTCGAGGCCCGCGTCGGCGCGATCGGCATTCTCGTCAACAACGCCGGCATCACGCGCCGCGGCGCCTTCCACGAGCAGAGCGTGGCCGACCGCGAAGCGGTGCTGCGCACCAACATCGACAGCCTGTTCAACGTCGGCCAGGCGGTGGCCCGGCGCATGGTGGCGCGTGGCCGTGGCCGCATCATCAACATCGCCAGCGTGCAGAGCGAGCTGGCGCGCCCCGGCGTGTCGGCCTACGCGGCGACGAAGGGCGCGGTGAAGATGCTGACCAAGGGCATGGCGGTCGACCTCGGGCCGCACGGCATCACGGTCAACGCCATCGGCCCGGGTTACTTCAAGACCGAGCTGACCGCGCCGCTGGTGGCCGACGCGAAGTTCAGCGAGTGGGTGATCAACCACACGCCGAGCCGGCGCTGGGGCGACGTCGAAGACCTGGCGCCGGTGGCGGTGTTCCTGGCCAGCGAC
>CAUJHQ010000104.1 GCA_963204815.1 Pseudomonadota bacterium
GATCACGAACAGCCCGATCGCCGACGTCTTCGTCGTCTGGGCGAAGAAGGCCGACCCCGACGGCAAGGTCGGCGGCCAGGAGGCGATCCACGGCTTCATCCTCGAGAAGGGCATGAAGGGCCTCACGGCGCCGAAGATCGAAGGCAAGATGAGCCTGCGCGCGTCCATCACCGGCGAGATCGTCATGGACGACGTCTTCGTGCCCGAAGCCAACCTGCTGCCCGGCGTGAACGGCCTGAAGGGCCCGTTCGGTTGCCTGAACAAGGCGCGCTACGGCATCGCCTGGGGCGCGCTCGGCGCGGCCGAGTTCTGCTGGCATGCGGCGCGCCAGTACACGCTCGACCGCCAGCAGTTCGGCCGCCCGCTGGCGCAGAACCAGCTGATCCAGAAGAAGCTCGCCGACATGCAGACCGAGATCGCGCTCGGCCTGCAGGGCTGCCTGCGCGTGGGCCGCCTGCTCGACGAAGGCGAGGCCGCGCCGGAGATGATCAGCCTCATCAAACGCAACAGCTGCGGCAAGGCGTTGGACGTCGCGCGCATGGCGCGCGACATGCACGGCGGCAACGGCATCCACGACGAATACCACGTCATCCGCCACATGATCAACCTCGAGACGGTGAACACCTACGAGGGCACGCACGACGTGCATGCGCTGATCCTCGGCCGCGCACAGACCGGCCTGCAGGCCTTCTTCTGAACTTCATCTGACCGGCCCGACCGTAACCGTTCTGCAACCGCCCGCGCCAGCGGGCAAAGCGTCACGCGGGCCCGCCCGCGGGCAGCCGCAGAATGCCAGCCGCCTGAACTCCGGGCCCCGAGGGGCATGACGCCGTGAACGAAGTCTTCGTGATGCTCGGCATCGAGTCGTGGAAGCCGCACCTGACGGCGCTGCTGCTGCCGCCGGTGCCTTTCGTGCTGATGATGCTGCTGGGCGGCCGCCTGATGTACAAGCGCCGGCTCTACGGCTGGTCGCTGCTGCTGCTGGCCGCTCTGGGCACCTGGCTGATGACGACGGCGGCGGCGGGCCAGGCCCTGACCAACATGCTGGTCATGCCGCCGCGCGTGCTGAGCCCGTCGGAGATCGGCGACCTGAAGAAGGCGCAGAAGACGGCCATCGTCGTGCTCGGCGGCGGGCGCAAGCAGTTGTCGCCGGAATACGGCATTTCCAACCTCAACGCACGCAGCGTCGAGCGCCTGCGCTACGGCATCTGGCTGTCACGCGAGACGGGCCTGCCGCTGGCCTTCAGCGGTGGCGTCGGCCACGGCGCAGACCCCGGCCCGAGCGAGGCCGAGATCGCCGCGCGCATCGCCGAGCGCGAATTCGGCCGCCCGCTGAAGTGGACCGAAACGCAGTCGCGCGACACGAACGAGAACGCGATGCGCACGCTGCCGATGCTGAAGGAACAGGGCATCGAACGCGTCGTGCTCGTCACCCACGGCAACCACATGCGCCGTGCCGCCGCCGCGTTCGAGCGCGCCTCGGAGCGCCTGTCGGTGCCGATGCAGATCACGCCGGCGCCGATGGGCGGCGAAGGCGCGCACCGGCTCGACCTCGGCGACTGGCTGCCCAGCCGCAGCGGCTACGAGGCCGTCTGCATCGCGCTGCACGAGTGGCTGGGACGCATCGCCGGCGCCTGAACGGACGGCTCAGCGGCGCGCGCCGACCGGCGGCGCCAGCGCCGCATGCTGGGCGAGCCAGCGCTCGCCGGCCGACGCATCGCCCTGCGACGGGTGGAAGTCCGGCGCGAGGTAGCGCTTCCACGGTGCGGCCAGGCGCCGCACGAGGCCGGCGCGGCCGAACAGGAAGCGCCAGCCGCTGCGCCACGTCGAGACCCGCCACAGGCTGCCGTCGCGCTGCAGGTTCAGCGCGGTCTGTCGCAGCACGTCGACGGCGAAGTTGAAGGTCACGATGTAGAAGAGCCGGCGGCGCCAGTACTCGTTGCCGTCGAGCGCGCGGTAGAGGTCGAAGGCGGTCGCGCGGTGCTCCGACTCCTCGCTCGAGTGCCAGAACCACAGGTCCGCGAGGCGCGGCTCGGCGCCTTCGAGCACCTCGGGGTGCGCGAACAGGTGCTCGGCGAGCAGCGCCGTGAGGTGCTCGGTGGCGGCGGTGACGCCGACCCAGGCGCGCACGTCACGGCCGTCCAGGCGCTTGCGGCGGCGCTCGATGCGCGCCTGCCAGCGGTTCACCAGGCCCTGCCGCTCCAGCTGGGCGTTGAAGCGCTGGTGGATGCGCCGGTGCGTCGCCTCCTGGCCGATGAAGGCCGGCACCTCGCGGTCGAAGCGCTCGCGCTGCCCGGGCGCCAGCTTCTCGACGCCCATGCGCACCGAATCGATGAAGAACTGCTCGCCCGCCGGGAAGCTGAACGACAACGCGTTGAAGAACGCGCTGCGGAAGGCATCGCCGCCATTCCAGCGGCGCTCGAAAGGCGTCTCCAGGTCGACGAGCAGGCGGCGGACGACGAGGTCGGTCATCGCCTCACTTGAACGCCGCGCGGGCGTTGTGGAACATGCGCATCCAGGGACTGTAGGCCGCGCGCTCGCCGGTGGTCCAGGACATCTGCACGTTGCGGAACACGCGCTCGGGGTGCGGCATCAGCGCCGTGAAGCGGCCGTCGGCGGTGGTCACCGCGGTGAGGCCGTCGGGGCTGCCGTTCGGGTTGAACGGGTAGGCCTCGGTGGCGCGGCCGTTATGGTCGACGAAACGCATCGCGCGTTGCACGCGCGCCGCGTTGCCACGCTGCGAGAAGTCGGCGAAGCCCTCGCCGTGCGCCACCGCGATCGGGATGCGGCTGCCCGCCATGCCGGCGAAGAACAGGCTCGGGCTGTCCAGGACTTCCACCAGCGAGAGCCGCGCCTCGAACTGCTGGCTGCGGTTGCGCGTGAACTTCGGCCACGCGTCGGCGCCAGGGATCATCGGTGCCAGCGCGGCCAGCATCTGGCAACCATTGCAGACGCCCAGCGCCACCGTGTCGGGCCGCGCGAAGAAGGCGGCGAAGGCCTCGGCGAGCGCCGGGTTGAAGAGGATCGAGCGCGCCCAGCCCTCGCCGGCGCCCAGCGTGTCGCCGTAGCTGAAGCCGCCGCAGGCCACGAAGGCCTGGAACTGGTCGAGCCGCGCGCGGCCAGCCTGCAGGTCGCTCATGTGGACGTCGAAGGTGTCGAAGCCGGCGACGTGCATCGCGCGGCTCATCTCGACGTGCGAGTTGACGCCCTGCTCGCGCAGGACCGCCACCTTCGGCCGCGTGCCGACCACCGCCGGAGCGGCGGTGGCGTCGAAGGTCAGGTGCAGCTGCAGGCCGGGGTCGTCGGCGGCGCCGGCGGCGGCGTGCTCGGCGTCGGCGCAGGCGGGGTTGTCACGCTGGCGGGCGATGCGCCAGGCGACGTCGTCCCACTGCTGGTGCAGGTCGCGCAGCGGGGCGCTGAACTGGCACTTCGTGTCGCGCCAGACTTCAACGGTGCCGCGGTCGTTCGTCTTGCCGACCACGTTGGCGTGGCGCGACAGGCCGTGCTCGCGCAACACCGCCATCACCGCGTCGCGCTCGGCGGTGCGCACCTGCAGCACGACGCCGAGTTCCTCGTTGAACAGCGCCTTCAGCGTCAACTCGTTGCGGCGCTCGCCGACCTGGCTGGCCCAGTTCTTCGAGTCGCCGTATTCGGCACGGCTGTCGGCGATGCCGTCGCCTTCGGTGACGAGGATGTCGACGTTCAGGCTCACGCCGACGTGGCCGGCGAAGGCCATCTCGCAGACGGCCGCCCACAGGCCGCCGTCGCTGCGGTCGTGGTAGGCCAGCAGGCGGCCCTGCGCGCGCAGCGCGTTGACGGCGGCGACGAGCTGCTTCAGCGCATTTGCATCGTCGAGGTCGGGAACCCCATCGCCGAAGCGGCCCAGCACCTGCGCCAGCATCGAGCCGGCCATGCGGTTCCTGCCCTGCCCCAGGTCCACCAGCAGCAGCGTGGTGTCGCCGGGCTGCAGCTGCGGCGTCAGCGTGCCGCGCACGTCGTCCAGCGTCGCGAAGGCGCTGACGATGAGCGACACCGGCGCCGTCACCTGCTGGCCGGCCCAGCGGGTCTTCATCGACAGCGAATCCTTGCCGACCGGGATGCCGATGCCCAGCGCCGGGCAGAGCTCGAGGCCGACCGCCTTCACGGTGTCGTAGAGCGCGGCGTCTTCGCCGGGCTCGCCGCAGGCGGCCATCCAGTTGGCGCTGAGCTTGACGCGCGACAGCTCGATCGGCGCGGCGAGCAGGTTGGTGATGGCCTCGCCCACCGCCATGCGGCCCGACGCCGGCGCGTCCAGCGCGGCCAGCGGCGTGCGCTCGCCCATGCCCATCGCCTCGCCGCGGAAGCCGCTGTAGTCGGCCAGGGTCACCGCACAGTCGGCCACCGGCACCTGCCAGGGGCCGACCATCGGGTCGCGATGGCTCATGCCGCCCACCGTGCGGTCGCCGATGGTGACCAGGAAGCGCTTGGACGCGACCGTCGGGTGGCGCAGCACGTCGAGCGCCACCTGCTCCAGCCTGACGCCGGTGAGATCCAGCGCCGCCTCGGTGCGCGCCACGCGCTGCACGTCGCGGTGCACCTTCGGCGGCTTGCCGAGCAGCACGTCCATCGGCATGTCGATCACGCGCTCGTCGCCGTCCTCGACGACCAGTGCACGTTCCGACGTCGCGGTGCCGACGACCGCGAACGGGCAGCGCTCGCGCGCGCACATCTGCTCGAAGAGCGGCATCAGGTCGGGGTTCACGGCCAGGACGTAGCGCTCCTGGCTCTCGTTGCACCAGATCTCCTTGGGCGCCAGCCCGCTCTCTTCGAGCGGCACCCGGCGCAGGTCGAAGCGCGCGCCCTGTCCCGCGCCATCCACCAGTTCGGGGAAGGCGTTGCTGATGCCGCCGGCGCCGACGTCGTGGATGGCGAGCACCGGGTTGTGTTCGCCCAGCGCCCAGCAGTGGTTGATGACCTCCTGCGCGCGGCGCTGGATCTCGGGGTTGCCGCGCTGCACGCTGTCGAAGTCGAGCGCCGCGGTGTTGCTGCCCGCGGCCATGCTGCTGGCCGCGCCGCCGCCCATGCCGATGCGCATGCCGGGGCCGCCCAGCTGCACCAGCAGCGTGCCGGCGCCGAACGGCAGCTTGTGCGTCTGCGTGTCGCTGATCGAGCCCAGGCCGCCGGCGATCATGATGGGCTTGTGGTAGCCGCGGCGCACGCCGGCCACCGTCTGCTCGAAGACGCGGAAGTAGCCGCCCAGGTTGGGTCGGCCAAACTCGTTGTTGAAGGCGGCGCCGCCCAGCGGGCCCTCGGTCATGATGGCCAGCGCGCTGGCGATGTGCTCGGGCTTGCCGACCGGGTCGCGCTCCCAGGGCTCATCGGTGCCGGGCAGGTGCAGGTTGCTGACCGAGAAGCCGGTGAGACCCGCCTTCGGCTTCGCGCCGCGGCCGGTGGCGCCTTCGTCGCGGATCTCGCCGCCGGCACCGGTGGACGCGCCCGGGAACGGCGAGATCGCCGTCGGGTGGTTGTGCGTCTCGACCTTCATCAGCACGTGCGCGGTCTCGGCGCGCGCGCC